>JAFLSF010000002.1:17929-73719 GCA_022511045.1 Prevotella sp. | reverse complement strand
GTGTATACAAGTTGTATTCCAGGCGTATACAACTTGTATATCAGAGGGAGACAAAAGGTATACAATAGGCTCAGTAATAACAAACCGTACTTTCGTGGCTGACGAAAGTACGGTTTATCGACGACAAAGTGTTGCTTCGTTGGCAACAAATCAGGGATTTGTTAGCGACGAGGGAGGATGGGCATTTACTTGCTGTAGCGTTCTCCCGTTTCGCGAACCAGTCTGCGGGCAAAGGGAGCAGGATAGCCTGGACGCTCGACAGTGGCTCCCAGCCCGTATTTCGAGCGTTTGAACTGGCCGTTTTCCTCGGGCTTCACGGCCATGTCATTGTATTTCACGATAAGGTGTATGGCCAGTTGTTTCCAACGTGCCAGCATCTGTTGTGCCTGCTGGACGCTATAGTCGTTAAGGAACTTCTGCATCTCAGCGGGTGCCATCTCTTTTGCTTTTGCCTCCACTTCGGGCTGCTGGGCAAAGTAGGCCTGCTCCAGCGAATCGCGCACTTCCTTGAGTGAGGGGAACATCATTGAGTAGCGTGGATAGACCATGTTAGCCACCCAATTTTCTACCCAATAGGCGTTTTTGTCGCTGAAGTTCAACTCGTCGGCTCCAGGCGTATTATAGCACTCAGGACGCTCCGTCATAGAGCAATAGATGGGAGTGTAAGCCACCATGTTGCCGTCATCATTGCCAAACCAGAAGCATCCGCCCATCTGTCTTGGCAGCCACGAACGCATCTGCGAGACGAAACTCCATGCCGTTTGCTGCGTTGACGTGGGACGCTCGTTAAAGTAGTCTTTGCCGTCTACCTTAAAGTAAAGCGGTGTTGGACGATAAGGCATCTGCCAAATGCCTCCTCCTATGTCCGTCGAGTCGATGGCCATTGGCGTTCCCTCAAAGTGGTCGCGCATATCGCTCATGATGTCTGCCACGCTCAGTTTCTTTTCGGGAATGACCCACAGAGGCATGTCCTCGGCCTGCTCGTCCTTGCCCATAGCCCAAGGCAAGTAGCGCTCCATACCCTTAACATGGTGGTTGAAGAAACTCCATACACGGGCATCGCAGATGCGACGACCCGAAAAATCGGGAGCGGCATAAGCCATCTTCCACGAGAAATCCTCGTCCTTGCCCTCATACCAGCCCATTGTGCGGGCATATTTGATGACGTTCTTCGAGTATAGCACGTTCTCTTTGTCCTTCAACGGGAACTGTCCGATACGGCTCTGATTAGCGTGTCCGCAAATAGCCTCGTCGGGAATACGGCGAGCCACCCATACAACTCGCTCCTTCGATTTCTGGCGGTCGGGACCACACCCCTGCATCTCCAAAATCCACGCCTCATTGGGGTCGCAGACGGTGAAAGTCTCACCCTCCGAATAATATCCGTAGGTCTCGACCAGCGAAGTCATCACACGGATGGCCTCACGCGCCGTCTTACTGCGCTGCAAGCCAATGTAAATCAGCGAGCCATAGTCGATAATGCCCGTCGAATCAACCATTTCCTCGCGGCCGCCATAGGTTGTTTCACCGATGGTCACCTGCCATTCGTTAATGTTACCCACGACGTTGTACGTCTCCTCGGCCTCGGGTATCTCGCCCAAGTATTTATTTGTGTCCCATTCATAGATTTTGCGCATGTCGCCTTTTTTGTGCTTGGCAGCGGGATAGTGTGCCAGATTCATGAACGCGCCATACGAGTCGGCATTATACGAGCAAATGACCGAGCCATCCACTGAAGCCTTTTTGCCTACGATAAAGTTCGTGCAGGCTGCGGCATACATCACCATCAGCAGCACTGACGAAAGTAAAAAGAGTCGTTTCTTCATATTCCTTTGTTTTTCTTTTATATTTAGTAAAATTATCTTTTGCGCCATTCTATCGTTACAGAATCGCATCCTAACGTCATAAACAGATTAGTGAAATGCTCGCTGGCGTTACGCGCGGCTTGCTTGCGGTTGGCCTCCGACAGGGCACGAGCCCTTGACTTCCGTTCGGCCTCCTCCATCATTCCCCGCTGTTCATCGTCATCAGCGTCTCCATAAACATTTATTACCTTCGTCGCGTCAAAGCCGTCTGCAGGGTTCAAAATCTTGACGGGCGGTAAATGAAGGCTGGCCACTCGCGTGCCATCCTGCTCGCGGACATCCACCCACTGCAGGCTGTCGTCCAGTTCTATGCCTAATTCATAATAGGTGGGATATATCTTTGCCACGTTTCCAAAGCGGTGTTCCCTAACGACAACCTCCTCGTCCTCAACGGTCAAGAACACCCAGCGGTGGGTATTACTGACGCTCCTCAGAATGGTTGCCGTACGCTCCATCTGCTTTTCTTCACGCAACAACTCAAAGACGGGCAAGCCCCGTACCCAGCGGTAGAGACACAACCCTACGACAACGACGGCTACTGCCACTACGGAATAAAATATCAATTTTGCCTTGCTCATCGTTTCAGTCCATTCTTCTAAATATAATCGTGTTGCCATCACGTAACTGGGGAGCCGACAAGTCCAGCGATGAGTCGAAACGTACCGTTATCTTATGTTCTGGAACACCTGTGGCCAGTGATATGACAGGAATTAGTGTCGAGGCGGCATTGGCGCGCGTACGCTCTACCATCAACCGCAGGGCTTTTTCCGTCATTATGGAGTCTTTGGCTTGATTGGCAACTTTTTTGAGTTCTTCATCACTGAACTTGCCACCGCGATACCATTGTTCTCTTGAGGCTTTACCCCGCATGGTATAGTCGGGCTTCAGCGAGACGATCCGCAAAGTCGGGTCAGGCAGGATAAAAGTCAGTTCATCACCATCGGTTATCAAGTTCTCCTCACTGACATTCGAGAAATCTACCTTGCCAACCACCTTGACGTCTACAGGCAGTATGAGGGTTTTCTCTGGCGTACTCACCCCGTAACCAAACAGGGCAATTAACCTCACCTTACTCCGCTCGACGATAATCTTATGGAAATTGAACTCGGCAACCTCCAGTTCCTTGCAATCTCTGATGGTCTTCAAGTCTGCGTCTGTCACATCGTTGCCACTACAAGAGCAAAGCATCAATGCCACCATACAACCGACCATAAGATTGACGAGTTTCGTCAACTGTATCTTCATCACTGTCTTTAGTTTCTGAATTTTAGAGATGGCAAAGTTACGAAAAAACTTCTTAACTCTTGTGCTTTTCCCGCAAAAATCTTTCGCAAAAGTTTGCAAAGCCTCCACTGCACATTTTTGCACACTATTTTTCTTGGAAATTAGTCAATATTTTGCTAACTTTGCAGTACAAAACATAAAATGTTACACTGACGACGTATGACAATGACTGACCGCGAGATTTTTCTGCTCATCATCTGCACCGTGTTCTACATCACCTTATTTATATTGGTGTTACAGAGCCACCGTCGCAAAATTCAGCTGCTGCAAAGCCGACTGGACAACATCCACGCTATGCAGAAGATGGCTGTCATTGAGCCTCGCAAACAGGATATTAGCGCCATATTCGGTTCGGCAGTGTACCAGCGCATCAAGCAATATCTGGGCGAGGGGCGCAGTATGGCCAACGGTGATTGGGCAGAATTGACAGAGGTGGTGGACAACGTTTATACGGGGTTCAGTACAAAGTTGTACAGTCTCTATAATATGAGTGACCAAGACTTCCACGTTTCGTTGCTCATTAAAGTGCGACTCCAGCCGAAAGACATTGCCACGCTGACAGCCCACTCCAAAGAAAGTGTTTCCTCAACACGCAGTCGCCTATACCAAAAAGTGTTCGGACAGAAAGGATGCACGAAAGACTGGGACGATTTCATTCTCTCAATATAATAAAATAAAGTAACTATAAATCATTAAATCGTAAATATCATGATTGAGTATTGTTTAGCAAACATGTGGCAAGTATGGGCCGCTATAGCCATAATCTGCCTAATTCTGGAGTTGTCGTCTGGCGATTTCTTTATCATCTGCTTTTCCATCGGTGCCTTTTGTGCCGCTATATTGGCAGTGACAGGCATAGGTCTTTACTGGCAGATTTTCATCTTTGCCGTCTGTTCACTACTCAGCGTGCTGTTTGTACGCCCCGTTGCCCTGCGCTACTTGCATAAGAATGACCCTAATCGCAAGTCGAACGCCGATGCCCTATTAGGACGTACAGGACGCGTGACAGAAACCATTAAAGCTGGCGACAGTGGCTACGTCCAAATAGATGGCGACCAGTGGAGGGCAGTAACCACGTCGGACACCGATATTCCAACAGGTCAGACCGTCCGCGTAACAGGCCGTGAAAGTACCATTATCACCGTAGAAACGCTTTAACATACAATTCATCATTAACACCAAATCATTATGAGAAAACTACTATTTTGCTGTCTACTAACAGCAGTTGTCACTGCTGTACAGGCACAGACGAAAATTGTCCCGCTTTTGCAAAAGGGACTGGTAAAGGCCTACACTATCACAACAACCACGCAACTGCCAGGTCAAAAGACCATTACAACAACGGCAGAGGCGACCTACACTATTGTAGACACAACACCAGAAGGCTATACGCTTGACATCGTCAATTCCAATTTCACCAGTAATGCTATGACAGACGACATAGTCAGTCAAATATTCAGCGCAGCAGCCGAATTGATGACTGACCAAAAAATAACGGTAGCACTCAACAGCGACGGGCAGCCGCAGCGTATCTTGAACTATGGAGAACTGAGAAAACTACAGGAAAAGAGATGTGAGAAACTGGTAACCAAACTCATGGAACAAGCACCCATGCTGGCACAATTTATGCCAAAAGAGACTCTAAACAAAACTATCATGAGCCACGCCAGCGAAGAGAACATGCTGAAAATATTGAAAGATGAGGCTAATGTGCTGACTTTGAACGGAAAGACGCTGGCCATCGGTACGCAGGAGGACTATGTAAACGAGAGAAATATGAAGATGAAGCGTCTTTATTTCGTCAATGGAAACACGATTACCAGCAATGCTGTGCTAAACATGACACAGGACGAAATGAAAACACTCATCATTGCAGAGGTTGAAAATAGTATGTCCGCAGAGCAAGCCAAGATGGTTACAGAAAACATTGACATGCTTATGAGCAGCGGTCAACTAAAGTTAGACATGCAGGAAAAGGCAGAGTATAAACTTGAACAAGACAACTGGGTGAGCAACATCAAGGTCGACACCGTCTATGAGACTATGGGAACAAAAACTACAATAACAATGACAGTTAGCAAAAAATAACTTTAATAAATAAAAACAACATTATGGACATTATGAGTATTGTATTAGCAATCATCATCATTTTAGTGATTTTATTCGCAAAGATGGCACTCGTCATCATTCCGCAGTCAGAAACCAAGATTATTGAGCGTCTAGGCCGCTATTATGCGACCCTAAACCCAGGCATCAACATCATTATTCCTTTTATCGACCGTGCTAAGGAAATTGTTGTACTGACACGTGGACGCTACGCCTACTCCAACAGCATTGACCTACGTGAACAAGTCTACGACTTCCCCTCGCAGAATGTAATTACCAAAGATAACATCCAGATGGAAATCAACGCCCTACTCTACTTCCAGATTGTAGACCCTTTCAAAGCTGTTTACGAAATCTCGAATCTGCCCAATGCTATTGAGAAACTAACACAGACCACCTTACGTAACATCATCGGTGAATTGGAGTTGGACGAGACACTGACCTCGCGCGATACCATTAACACAAAATTGCGTGCTGTTCTGGACGATGCTACAGATAAGTGGGGTGTCAAGGTGAACCGCGTTGAACTGCAAGACATCGTGCCTCCTGCAACGGTACTCAATGCTATGGAGAAACAGATGCAAGCTGAACGTAACAAACGCGCACAGATATTGACATCAGAGGGTGAAAAGGCAGCAGAAATCCTTGCTTCAGAGGGTGAAAAGACTGCTATTGTCAACCGTGCAGACGCTCAAAAGCAACAAGCCATCCTACACGCTGAAGGTGAGGCACAGGCACGTATCCGTAAGGCAGAGGCTGAAGCTAAGGCTATTGAACTGATAAGCGAAGCCGTAGGAAAATCAACCAATCCTGCAAACTACCTTTTGGCCCAGAAATATATCCAGATGATGCAAGAACTGGCCGAGGGAGACAAGACTAAAACAGTATTCCTGCCCTACGAAGCAACGAACCTTCTGGGCTCTATTGGTGGTATTAAAGAGTTGTTCAAGTCGGAATAAACATTATAGACTATCAAGATATTTAGAGCATATAAACCACTATAAGACTTGAGAGTATACTAACTACAATATAAAAAGAGGCATTGTGTTGCCTCTTTTTATATGAAATTTATCTTTCTTGTCTTTACACTTCTTCTTGCTTCAGTGGTATAGTAAAGCTAAACGTCGAACCTTCGCCCAAAGTGGATTCTACTTTAGCCTCTCCGCCATTCCTGCGGGCAAACTCTTGGCATAACTGCAAGCCTAAGCCAGAGCCTTCCTCGCCCCCAGTTCCATAGGTTGTCTCTCCTTTATGGAAAATAGTCTCAACGCGCTCGGCTTCAATACCTACACCATGATCACGGACACAGATGCGGGCGAGGTCACCCTCACGCTGATAGTATACTTCAACACCCTTGCCTTTTGGCGTAAACTTGATTGCATTGGAAAGGAAGTTACGGATAATGGTTTTTATCATATCATTATCGCCGTGTACCACCAACTTTTCTGCACAAGGTATGTATTGCAGATTTATCTGCTTCATCTCGGCAATCAACCTAAAGATGTCTACCGCCCCAGGCACAATGTCCTCAAGGTCGAGATCTTGATAAACTACATGTAAGCGGCCTGTCTGGCTCTTTGTCCACTTTAGCAAATTATCCAACAGGTCATGGGTTTCCTCCGATTCGCGATAAGCATTGTCCAATAGGCCAAAGATTTCGTCACCTACTACATCACGAGGTACCGTATTGACAGCTAGATTGAGTACCATACGAATGGATGCCATAGGCGAGCGTAAGTCGTGGGCTATCACAGAGTACATCTTATCACGGTTCTGAATAGTACGTTTCAATTCTTCGTTCTGTTTGACAATCGTACGCTTAGCAGCCACCAATTCTATCTGATGTAAGACACGTGTCAATAGCTCCTCCTTGTTAAAGGGTTTACTCAAAAAGTCATTAGCTCCCACTTGAAAGCCTTTCACCAAATCGGTAGGACTGTTCAATGCTGTTAAGAAGATGATGGGAATTTCGCGGAGCACTGGGTCTTTCTTAAGAGCAATAGCCGTTTCAAAGCCATTCATCTCTGGCATCATTACATCCAGCAATATCAAGTCTGGTTTTTCTTTGTTAGTCTGCTCAATACACTGTTTACCATTGGCGGCAGTACATATCTGGTAACCTTCTTTCTCCAACAATAGCTTCACCAACAGAACGTTAGTGTGCACATCATCAACAATAAGAACCTTGTAGTCCTTACGGTTGATTTGAGTCTCGAAAGCTTCATTCAACTCCATGTCAGTTAGGGTTTATTAGTTTCGGATGCAAAAATAGCAAATATTTGGCGAACCGCCAAATATTTGTGTTACAAATTCATTCCACAGTCACAGACTTAGCCAGATTTCGGGGCTGGTCAACATCCTTACCCTTACATACAGCAACATGGTAGGCCAGCAGTTGCAAAGGAATAGTGGCCACCAACGGCTCTAGACACTCTAATACATCGGGCAACTCTATCACCTCATCAGCTATACGCGATATGGTATCGTCACCTTTGGAGACAAGAGCAATCACTCTACCTTGACGAGCCTTAATCTCTTGAATATTAGAGAGTACTTTCTCATACATGGCATTATGCGTAGCTATCACTACTACAGGCATATCAGAGTCTATCAGCGCAATAGGCCCATGCTTCATTTCTGCGGCAGGATAGCCTTCTGCATGGATATAACTGATTTCCTTCAATTTCAAAGCACCCTCCATAGCCACAGGATACGAGAATCCACGCCCCAGATAGAGGAAATTCCGAGCGTAAGTAAAGGTTCGGGCCAAATCAGCTACCTTATCGTTCGTCTTTAATACCTCTTTAATAATCTCTGGTATCTGACTTAGTCCTCGCACTATCTTCAAGTATTCTTCTCGGTCAATGGTTCCCTTGGCTTCGCCTAAAGCCAACGCGAACATCGTTAGCACTGTGACTTGACCCGTAAATGCTTTCGTTGATGCCACACCAATTTCTGGACCTACATGGATATAGGTTCCCGTATCAGTTGCACGAGGGATAGATGAGCCAATAGCATTACAAATACCATAAATGAATGCGCCTTTCTCCTTGGCCAACTGAATAGCAGCTAATGTGTCAGCAGTCTCACCGCTCTGTGAAATAGCTATTACTACATCATCGTCCGCTACTACAGGATTGCGATAACGAAATTCTGAAGCATATTCTACTTCAACAGGAATACGACATAACATCTCTATAATTTGCTTGCCTATTAGACCTGCATGCCAAGAGGTTCCACACGCCACAATGACAATTCGCTTTGCTTCTAACAAATGACGCCGATGGTCTATTAGTGCAGAAAGAGTTACATGAGTACCCTCAACATTGATGCGGCCTCGCATGCAGTTAGTAAGACATTCTGGCTGCTCGAAGATTTCTTTCAGCATAAAGTGTGGATAGCCGCCTTTTTCGATTTGTCCGAGGTCTATATCTACTTTCTTAACCGCCAAAGCCTGTTCCTCGCCCAAAATACTTACAACTTTGAGCTCTTCACCCAAACGGATAACGGCAATGTTACCATCTTCCAGATACACCACTTTATCTGTGTACTCGATAATAGGGCTTGCATCGCTGCCTAAGAAGAACTCACCATCGCCAATACCTACAACCAACGGGCTTTGTTTGCGAGCAGCAATAATTTGATTCGGGTCACGCTTGTCAACAATAGCAATTGCATAAGCACCGATAACCTGATATAGTGCAACTTGGACAGCCTCCAACAACGAGAGGTTCTTCTTCACCATAATATATTCTACCAACTGCACTAATACCTCAGTATCAGTATCGCTCTGGAAAGAAACTCCCTTTGATTGCAATTTTGCCTTAATGTCGGCATAGTTCTCAATAATGCCATTATGGATAATGGCCAGATTGTGCGACTCAGAATAGTGTGGGTGGGCATTGCGGCTTGAAGGCTCTCCGTGAGTTGCCCATCGCGTATGAGCAATACCTATACATCCGCTAACATCCTTGTCATTGCAAAACTCTGTCAGATTATCTACCTTTCCTTTTGACTTATATACATTCAAAGCATTATCGCTATTGATAAGTGCCACCCCTGCAGAATCATAACCACGATACTCTAAACGTCTGAGTCCTTTTATCAAAATAGGGTAAGCCTCTTTCCTTCCTATATAACCAACTATTCCACACATAGATAATTCTACTTTTTCGTTTTCTCGTTGCAAAGGTACATATAAAAATAGAGAAAAGCAAAAGAATGATACTTTTTCTTTCGCTTTTCTCTATTCATTTTCGTCAAAAAAATTACTGGTGTTGTTCACGCAATAGGTCGTTGACAGTTTTCACGGGATTGAAGGTTGACAAAGGTACTTCTACAAAGACAGTACTCCAATCGCTCATCGCCCCGTTCCATAAACCTGGCAGCTCCAAAGCCTGCAACTCCTTGCCGCTCTTTGACTTCTGCGAAATAAAACCTGTCGAGGGGTCAACGTATTTTGGTAGGTCAAAAGCATTGCCCTTGTAGTCTTTCACAGCACAAACGAGGTCTACGGGATTGAAATGCGTTCCTTTGGTAAACATTTCCATATATTCCTTGTTCGATTTGTCTATCTGGCTGGACTCCAGAATCTGCAAACTGACCGTACCATCTTGGTTATAGGTCAAGAATGGGCCACCACCAGGCTCGCCAACATTTTTCACTACACCGCAAACACGCATTGGCCGATTTAGTTTCTCACGCAAATATATAACCAAATCTGCATTTTCCAGTTCCTTAATATCCGCCTTACGGCAGCACAAATCTTGTTGCACAAAGCGAATCATTTCCTCAATCTGGTCGTGACTATACTTACCAGTATCTAACAAGCGCAGATAATCAAAGGCTTTTTGTTGCAAAGTGACCAATACTCCTGCTATAATCTGCTTCCATTCAACAGTATCTCCCTTCAGACGGTCTGGTACCACATTGTCAATATTCTTCACAAAGATAACATCGGCGGCTATCTCGTTCAGATTTTCAATCAGCGCACCATGTCCTCCTGGGCGGAACAACAACGAACCATCGCCATTGCGGAACGGAGTTCCATCAGGATTAGCAGCAACCGTATCTGTTGAGGGCTTCTGTTCTGAGAAAGTTATATCGTACTTGATTCCATACTTCTGAGCGTAAATATCGGCTTTCTGAGCGACTTTCTGCTTGAATAGCTCCATGTGCTCATGACTTACCGTAAAGTGCACATGAGCCTCTCCGTTAGAAGCAGCATAAAGCGCTCCTTCTACCAAATGTTCTTCCATCGGAGTGCGTGGTCCTTCTGCATAGTTGTGGAACAGCAGCAACCCCTTGGGCAGCTGTCCATAGTTCAGTCCCTCTGCCTTCAACATATTGGCTGCCACAGCTTTATAGTTGCCATCAGTCATCAATTCCTTGATACCCTTACCTTCGTTCTTCTTGCAAATAGCATCTAACTCGCCATAGAAAGCAAACTTCTCAATACTATCAAAATACTTCTTCTCAAAATCTGTAGTCGGCACGTCATAGTCAGCATCTACAAAGGCAAACATATCCTTGAACATACGGCTGGCAGCACCTGAGGCAGGCACAAATTTCACAACCTTGTGTCCAGCAGCCTTATATTGCTGCCAAGCTTCAACATACTTCTTACCCTCCTCCGTATTAGGAGCTACGATACCACGTCCAATGGCAGCGGCCGCCTCCAGCTTCAAGAACGGGAAACCAGTCTTAAACTGTCCCAATTGCGTTTCAATCTGTTGCTCAGAGATTCCCTTCTGAGCCAATTGTTTTAGGTCTTGTTGTGTTAACATAATTTACTTGGTATTTATATAGATAATGTACGCGCGACTATATTCCTCCTTTCAGCGTTCAGATTCTAAAAAGGCAGGTCGTCTGCACTGCCCTCTCCTGCTGGTTCTTGAGCGGGTGGGAAAGGTGCAGCAGCATCTTGAGGAGCGGCGGACTGTGGAGGGAAAGGTGAGGCACCAGCCATAGGAGTAGCGGTAGGAGCAGCAACACCACGCTGCACGTTATAGGCTCGAATGTCATTGAACCAACGACCATTAAACTCATGGGCATCAATATCGAATGATACGGTCAAATCTTCACCCAATTGAATATTGAATTGCTTAATACGGTCCTCGCCAAAAACACGGAACACACACTTTTTGGGATATTGCCCAGGAACCTCTATTACAAAGTCCTGCGACATCCATGAATTACCTGTACGCTGCGATACGCCACTGCTTGCCGGCATTACAGCAATGATTCTTCCTGTTAAATCCATACTATTTAATTATACTATTTTACTATTATAAGCATTTCAGATTGCGAAATTACGGAAATTTATTTAAAAATGAGAACTTTTCGGCAAATATTTTTGCTATTGAGCAAGACTTTTTGTATTTTTGTAGTCAAATAAGTAAATAAGGACAAACTAAAAACATAAATACTCATGAGATTTACAGTATCAAGTACTGCGTTAAGCAGCAGACTAAACGCTCTTTCGAGGGTTATCAACAGCAAGAACTCCCTGCCCATATTGGCAGATTTCCTGTTCGAGGTCAACGACAATATCCTGTACCTCACCGCTTCCGATAGCGAGAATGTGATGAAGACACGACTCGAACTGACGGAAAGCGACGGCAACGGGCGCTTCTGCATCGGCAACCACGACCTGCTTGAGGCAGTCAAGGGATTCTCCGAGCAGCCTATCACTTTCGATGTAGACCAGACAACCAATATGGCCAAGATTTCCTACCAGAATGGTCTGTTCTCCCTGCCTGTTGAGAATGCTGATGAGTTCCCTCAACCTCAGAGCCTCAACGTCTCTGCCAATGAAATAGTTATTTCCAACACATTATTGGCTGAGAATATCAACCGTTCACTCTTTGCCACAGCCCAAGACGAGTTGCGTCCCGTGATGAACGGAATTTATTTCGACTTGACACCCGAACATTTGGCAATTGTCGCCAGTGATGGACACAAGTTAGTACGCAACAAGGTACTGACCATTCATAACGACCAGCCCGCAGCTTTCATCCTGCCTAAGAAGCCTGCCTCGCTTCTGAAAAACGTGTTAGGTAAGGACGGCGGGGACATTACCATCCGCTTTGACGAGCGCAACGCTCAAATCAATTATGGCGACGGCGAGATTATCTGCCGGCTCATCGAGGGGCGTTATCCCAACTACAACTCCGTCATTCCCCAGAGCAATCCCAACCAACTGACTGTCGACCGTCTGGGCTTATTGGCTGCCTTGCGTCGTGTTCAGCCCTTTGCCAACGATTCTTCCAACCTCATCCGTTTCCATGTGGAGGGCAGCACGCTACAACTCAATGCCGAGGACTACGACTTCTCCAAGACAGCAACAGAGCGTATGACATGCTCCTACAACGGCCAGCCTATGAGCATTGGCTTCAAAGGAGCCTCGTTCATAGAGATTTTGAGCAATTTCGATTGCCAAGAAGTTATCATCCAATTAGCCGACCCCAGCCGTGCAGGCCTGGTTCTGCCCTCAGAGCAGCCTGAGAATCAAGAGGTGCTGATGCTGATGATGCCTATGCTCATCAATGACTAATGAAGTGAGAGGCAAGGATGAAACTGAACTTACAAAAGCCCCTCGTCATTTTTGATTTGGAGACAACGGGCCTTGACTTAGTTAAGGACCGCATCATCCAAATATCTTACATTAAGGTATTCCCAGACGGGCAAGAGGTGCGCGGCAATGAACTCGTCAATCCGGAAAAGCCCATTCCAGACTTAGTAGTACAGCTGACGGGCATCAGCAACGAAGACGTTAAGGACAAACCAACCTTTAAGGAAGTGTCTGCCAAACTCTGTGAAGTTTTCACGGGCAGCGATATTGCGGGCTTCAACTCCAACCACTTCGACGTTCCGTTGCTGGCTGAGGAATTCCTGCGCGCAGGCATAGACTTCGACTTCTCCAAGTGTCGCCTCATTGACGTACAGACTATCTTTCACAAGATGGAGCGTCGAAACTTGGCCGCAGCCTATAAGTTCTATTGTGGAAGAAGGATGGAAGACGATTTTGAGGCGCACAGGGCCGACCAAGACACTGAGGCCACCTATCGCGTACTCATGGGCGAACTTGATTGTTACACGGAAGAACATCAGCGCTCTTTGGGCGAAGACCCGACAGGCCGCGTGTTGGCCAACGACATGCAAGTGCTGGCAGACTTCTCGAAGACCAACGACAACGTAGACTTCGCAGGCCGCATCGTCTGGGCCGACGTGAAAGGCGTACGCACAGAAGTCTTCAATTTCGGTAAGCACAAAGGGATTCCCGTTGCCGAAGTACTTCGTTTCGACCCAGGCTATTATAGTTGGATTCTCGCGGGAGACTTTACCTACAATACCAAGCAAGTATTGACCCGCATCCGTCTCCGCGAGACGAAAAAGTAGGTCAAGTTCCCTATTTGTCAACCTCTCATAGAGGCACATATAGTGAGGACTATCCGCACGACTGACGAGGACTATTCTCACAAGCCACGAGGCCTACACACGTCAACCGTGAGGCCTATCCTCATCAAGAGCAAGACCCATACCCATATCAGTTGCCACAAAGAACAAAAAGAAGCATGCTCAAAGGAAAGAAAATAGTTTTAGGTATCACGGGCTCTATTGCCGCCTATAAATCGTGCCTCATTATTCGCGAACTCATCAAGGCAGGCGCTGAGGTTCAGGTGGTCATTACTCCTGCTGGCAAGGAGTTTATCACGCCCATTACGCTCTCCGCCCTAACGCAAAAACCAGTCATCAGCGAGTTCTTCGCACAACGCGACGGTACGTGGCATTCACACGTCAAGCTGGGCTTGTGGGCCGATGCTATGCTCATAGCTCCTTGCACGGCTTCTACGTTAGGGAAAATGGCTCATGGGATAGCAGACAATATGCTCGTCACGACCTATCTGTCCATGAAAGCACCCATCTTCATTGCCCCCGCTATGGATTTGGACATGTACCAACACCCTACCACTCAACAGAACATAGAGCGTTTGAAAGCGTTCGGAAACCATATCATTGAGCCCCAGAGCGGATTTCTCGCCTCTGGACTCGAAGGGAAAGGTCGTATGGAGGAACCAGAGAAGATTGTCGAGTATCTGAACGACTACTTTTCTCGCACCACTTGTCCCTTATCCCTCGCTTCAAAAAAAATTCTTATTACCGCAGGTCCCACTTACGAAAGAATAGACCCCATCCGCTTCATCGGTAATTACTCCAGCGGGAAAATGGGATTTGCGCTGGCCGAGGAATGTGCTCGTCGCGGGGCTGAAGTAACGCTTATTGCTGGTCCCGTCAGCCTGCAATGCTCTCCCAACATTTATCGTATCAATGTTGAGAGTTGCGAAGATATGTACCAAGCAGCCATTGAGGCCTTTCCTCAAATGCATGCCGCCATTCTTTGTGCTGCCGTCGCAGACTTCCGCCCCAAGCAAGTAGCTCCGCATAAGATTAAGCGCGAAAAGGACGACCTCGTTATTAGCTTACAACCCACTCACGATATTGCCGCTACGCTCGGACGAGAGAAAAAGGCAGGCCAAGTATTAGTAGGCTTTGCCCTTGAAACCAACGATGAGTTAGCCAACGCCCATAAAAAGTTGGAGAAGAAGAACCTTGACTTTATTGTGCTAAACTCTCTACAAAACAAAGGTACTTGTTTCCAATCAGACGAAAATCAGATTAGCATCATCTCAAACGATGGACAACATGATTACCCTAAGAAAAAGAAAGAGGAAGTTGCAACAGATATTATTGATGCACTAACTGAGTACCTTCCTTAATACAAGAGAACTCGCAGCCGCAATATTGCTGATTATAAAAACGAAACTCACGAAGCAACTGATTACGCCGCTCTTGCAGTCCTCCCTTACGCCAATTTTGCGCCCAAAAAGTGACACCACCAATTTGCACTTCTGCCTGACGGCCCGCCCGTTCTATCTGTTCCAGACTCTTCCATCGGCTCGAGGCCAGCGTGGTAGCAAAAAACTGCAAGCCAAGTTCCCTTGCTTTGAGCGCTGCTTTTGTAAGGCGTAATGTAAAACAACGCTCACATCGGCGCCCCCGTTCGGGTTCTCTCTCCAGTCCGCAAACACCTTGCAGCCAGTCCTCGTGTGCATAGTCGCCATCTATCCACGTAATACCTAAATGCTCAGCGTGGCGTTTACTCTCCTCCTTGCGTATGTTATACTCTTCAAGTGGAAAGATATTGGGATTATAATAAAAAATAACAGGTTTTATGTCATGTGCCAACAACCACTCGACAATAGCAGAAGAGCACGGAGCACAGCACGCGTGAAGCAATACTTCACGAAGACCATCTGATACAACAATTGCAGGACTTTTCACCTCTATCTACTTTTATATCTATAGTCCGCGAGCTTTCCAAATCCTATCCTTCGCGGCATTGATTTCTTGAAACTTTTTTTCGGCAGCCTTACGAATATCCTCACCCAGAGCAGCAACTTTGTCTGGATGATGTTCAAGGGCCAATCGACGATAGGCCTTCTTTAGTTCATCATCCGTAGCGTTAGGTGACACTCCCAGCACTTTATAGGCAGACTCCAAGTCATCTTTACCCATACCAAGCAACGAGTCTATCTCGTTAGGCGACAATCGCATCCATTGAGCGCACTCCTTCATGGCCGTCACCTCAGCTGGGTCAACACGTCCATCGGCCTTAGCTATCATGACAAGGAAATTAAGCAATTGCATCAGATGGGCATAATCCATATTCATGGCCATTTGCTGGCAGCACTCAGCAACGGTATTGCGGAAGGCAGAGACCCCTACCCGCTTCTGCTCATCAAATAATCGTCGTAATATTTCATTGCCCTGTTGGCAGGCACTCTCACCGAAGTTCTGGCGCAACATCTGGCGTACAGTTTCCATTTCAGAGTGCATCACTTTACCATCAGCCTTGATAACATAGGATGCTAATACCAACATTGAGAAAAGAAAACTATTGCGCTGTCCTTGCGAGGTACGCTGCTGGTAGTTTTGCTGCCCGTAAGCCTGTGAGCCAAAACCGCTGTGTCCGTCGAATGTACCTTGCGTCTCTGGCGTATTGACAGAATCCAATACTGAATCAAACAAACCACCCAATACAATACCAGCCAGTGCTCCCAAAGGCCCGCCGCTCATAAAGCCCAATACGCCCCCTATCCATTTACCTAACGCCATAATTGCAATCTTTTATATTAAATTTCCCAAAATATAGAGATCTTCTTCCTTGTTTTATCAGTACTCAAACCACCATGATGACTGGCTTTGTTCCTCACGTTCCATTTCATCAATGAGACACTCAGCTAACTGAATTACCACTTCTTGAGGAACCAAGAAACGCGGGTCTTCGCTATTCGGAGTGATAGCTTTAAGGAAATGTGGCATCTCCTGCTTGTATACTCGTTTCATATAACGGCTCTTTGTGTCGTCTCCTGTACAACTAAACGTAATATTGGCCAGCCTATCGCACAACTTGACGAAAGGCGCAAAGGGAGTCTCACGGATTCCGTTGTAATAAGACTCACCAGCCCTTTCTGCTCGACTGCGTCCCTTATCATTGGTCAACGCATATACGATTTCTGTTGCCACCACTGCCTGTTCTTCAGTTAGCCACTGGCGAGCCGTCTCCATTACATCATTATAGGTCAAGCGGGCATCCTCTATGCTATCGTGGTAATATCCCCCAAAAAATAGAGGCAACACATCCTCCTCTGCTACACACACCAAGTGTCCAAAACAGCGAATACCCTGAACCACCATATCAAGATGATAACCGTAGGGTAACGCTGGTCCATAGGTTTGATTGACGCTTTGATGCAATGCATATGCTGCCTGACGAATCGCTTCTATCTGTTCGTCATATTGCTGCATACAACGCTCAAAGAATTGTCTCTCCATAATTATTAGGATATGTTTATCTGAAAGCAACCTTACTGCGACAACATTCCGTACCATCCGAACGGACAATACGTACACAATACTCGTCATCACCAACCTGCTCGCGATAGAACAACAGACTATCACCAGCATGAGCCTCTGCAACGTATGCTATTTCAAAACGACGTATCTGGTGCTCACAGTACCAGTCCAATGGCCATAGGTCAAGCACGTGTTCAATATACTTCACGCTGTTGATGTGTCCGTTAATGTCCACATCATTATAATAGGTATCAATAGTACGCACCAGCGTTGCATCGCTACCCATCTTTACACGGCCTCCTTTGTCTATCGGGCACTCCTTGTCTTTAACAATCCAATGTTCAATAGCCCCATTATCAATATCATAAATATCAGTGGGTTGTCTAGTCTCGGTATCTATCATAGCCCAAATGCTTCGACCATAACCATATACTTTTGGCTGTTGCCCATCTGTTTGGCCTATAACCGCAAAGTTTCGCGAGGTGAAATAGCGCATAGCACTTTCAACCCATGTCTCAACGCTAAACTTGGTATATTGACTGGGCATCTCTGTCATCTCTATAGCCAGTCGCGAAAGTACCCATGAGCGATTGATACCCATCAGGTATTTCATGCCAAAGCCACGTGCTGACGAATGAAAATCAGCAGCATTAAGTAAATGATTACCCAAATGGCCCATAAACAAGTGGCCAGAGAAATCGCAATGAAATGGCTCTGCTAAAAATTCGTAACAACCTACTTTATCCATGCTGCTCTTCTCTCATTTCTAAAAACTCACTGACTTGTTCCTGTGTATCACGGGTAACTGCAATACGCCCACTGCGGGTGTATTGTAATACACAACCAAAATCATTAAGTGCATAATAAAGCGAAACAATATCTTCCGTACGCCCACTCTTTATTACAATTACGTACGTGGGATTTACTTCAGTAATCTTAGCATCATGATGGCGGATAGTCCGTGAAATCTGTGAATTCTGCAACACCGCATCCGTCGATAGCTTGTATAGTCCTGTCTCACGAATAAACAATTGGTCATCAGTGAAATAATTGGCCTTAACAACATCTATCTTCTTCTCTATCTGGCGCGTAATCTTCTCTATCTGGTCTTCATTGCTCCAAGCTGTAATGGTGTATTTATGAACACCCTCAATGCTGGATGCCGACACATTTAGACTCTCAATATTAACCTGACGGCGGGTAAACACAGCAGTAATCTGGTTCAGAATACCAGCAATGTTCTCAGAATACACTAACAGGGTATATAGTTTTTTGTCTTCCATTGTTTCCATTTCTTCTTTTATCAGATTTCCAGCATCATTTCATTGACACTCATTCCCGGGGGAGTCATAGGTAGTACGTCGTCGTTTTCCTTGATAGCACATTCAAGAATATAAGGTCCAGAGGTCGTAAGCATTTTTTCCACAGCCGTAGCCAAGTCCCTGCGGTCTGTCACGGCAGCATAAGGAATTCCATAACCTTTGGCAATTAGTTCATAACAAGGATTCATCATCTTCGTGAACGACTTGCGACGCTTCCAGAACATATCCTGCCACTGACGGACATTACCCAGATAGTTGTTATTTAGCAAAATCATCTTAACGGGCGATTGCTGTTCCATAATGGTTCCAAGTTCCTCAATACACATCTGAAAACCACCATCTCCCATAAAACAACAGACGGTACGCTCGGTGGCAAAAGTAGCACCAATAGCAGCAGGAAGCCCATAGCCCATTGTTCCAAGACCACCACTGGTACAAAGACTCCGTTTCTCGGGATATTTAAAGTAACGAGTCGCAAACAACTGATTTTGACCAACATCGGTCACAAGTACTGTACCTCTCGGTGCCAACTCAGCTACTTGATGAACCACTTCTCCCATCAGCAAGGGACCTGCAACAGGGTGAATGGCAGGTTCAATCACTTTCTCCAGTTCCCTACGCTCCAGTTCCTTAAACGATTCACGCCATTCCTTATGGCTATTATTCTCGTTCAGTAAAGCCATAATGGCAGGCAATGATTCCTTACAATCAGCCACTACTGCCACATCTGTCTTTACATTCTTGTCTATTTCACTGCGGTCAATATCCAAATGGATAATCTTTGCCTGCTTGGCATAGGTTTTCAGATTACCCGTCACACGGTCGCTAAATCGCATGCCGATGGCAATAAGCACATCACACTCCTGCTCTTTCAAATTGACCGCATAGTTACCATGCATACCTAACATTCCAACATTCAGCGGATGATCAGAAGGCAATGCAGAGAGTCCCAGCATTGTACGACCAGCAGGAATATCACCTTTCTCAAGAAAAGCCTTTAGTTCATTCTGCGCATTTCCTAACTCAACTCCTTGCCCTACCAACGCTAAAGGTTTTTGAGCATTATTGATAAATTCTGCAGCTTGGCGCACAGCGTCTTCATCCAACTTAGGATAAGCAACATAAGAACGCACAAAATCCACTTTTCGAGGCACCCAGTCAATCTCCTCTACTTGTGCATTACGTGGAAAATCAAGCACTACAGGACCTGGGCGTCCACTACGAGCTATATAAAAGGCTTGACTGACAGCCCACGCCACATCCTCAGCATGGCGTATCTGGTATGACCATTTAGAGATAGGTTGCGCCACACCAACTAAGTCTACCTCTTGAAACGCATCCGTTCCCAAAGACGAAATCGCTACTTGGCCAGCTATAACGACCAATGGCGTCGAATCCATCATCGCATCGGCAACACCCGTCAACGTATTGGTAGCGCCCGGGCCACTGGTCACCAGTGCCACGCCAACCTCTCCACTAACTCGGGCATAACCCTCTGCAGCGTGAGTAGCAGCCTGCTCATGTCTTACCAAAATATGGTCGAAACACTTTTGCTCACCTTGCGTATAATCATACAACGCATCATAGACGGGCATAATAGCGCCGCCCGGATAGCCGAAGATAGTCTTCACCCCCTCGGCCTGTAATGCGCGCATCAGTGCTTTCGCTCCTGTAATCCTATCTCCCATTTCTGCTTAATATTTAGTCAATAACCCTTACTCCACCCTTATCAGCTGAAGCCACACTCTGAGCATAAGCACGCAAAGCCTTAGACACTTCACGCTGACGTTTCAATGGCTGCTGCGGACGCTCTGCCAGTTCCTTTTCACTCAGCTTAACGTTAATGGTACGCTTAGGAATATCTATCTCTATGATGTCGCCGTCTTTTATCTTACCAATATTGCCACCAGCAGCAGCCTCAGGCGAAATATGTCCGATACTTAGGCCACTGGTACCACCAGAGAAACGCCCGTCGGTAATCAGAGCACACTCTTTGCCCATGTGCATTGACTTAATATAAGATGTGGGATAAAGCATCTCCTGCATACCTGGTCCCCCTTTCGGCCCTTCATGCGTGATGACGACGCAATCACCTTTCTTTACCTTGCCGCTAAGGATTCCCTCACAAGCATCTTCCTGCGAGTCAAAAACCACAGCAGGCCCCTCAAAATGCCACAAAGCTTCGTCTACTCCAGCTGTCTTGACCACACAACCATCTTGAGCAATGTTTCCAAAGAGGACAGCTAATCCGCCATCCTTAGTGTAGGCATGCTCCATATCACGAATACAACCATTGATACGGTCTGCGTCAAGAGAAGGATAAAGTTCGCTCTGGCTTCCCATTTTCGTAGAGAAGCGATTGGCGGGTGCCGAAAAATATATATTGGTTGTTGCGTTATCTAAGTATATTGATTGCTCCGAGATTTCGTATTTCTTCATAGCCTCTGCCAGCGTCATCCCATCAACACGCTTACAAGTACCATCAAGAAGCCCACCCTTATTTAACTCATTCATAATGCCTAAAATACCGCCAGCACGATTACACTCTTGCACGCTATACTGCTGTGTGTTAGGTGCTAACTTGCAAAGACACGGAGTCTTACGGCTCAATGCATCAATATCACTAATAGTAAAGTCGACTCCAGCTTCCTGTGCTACTGCCAACAGATGAAGTACTGTGTTGGTAGAACCACCCATAGCAATGTCAAGCGTCATTGCATTGAGAAAAGCCTCTCGGGTGGCAATGCTGCGAGGCAGTACACTCTCGTCACCATCCTCGTAGTAAGCCAACGCGTTCTTCACTATCTGGCGAGCGGCCTTACGGAACAACTCCACACGATTCGTATGAGTGGCTAAGATGGTACCGTTACCTGGTAACGACAAACCAATAGCTTCTGTAAGCGAATTCATGGAGTTAGCGGTAAACATGCCTGAGCAAGAGCCGCATCCTGGGCAGGCACACCCCTCTATTTGTTGCATTTCTTCGTCAGAAACAGAAGGGTCTGCTCCTTTCACCATAGCGGTAATCAAGTCTGCATTCTCTCCGCGCCAACGTCCAGCCTCCATAGGTCCGCCGCTACAGAATACAGTTGGAATGTTCAGACGCATAGAAGCCATCAGCATACCTGGAGTTACCTTGTCGCAGTTGGAGATACATATCATCGCATCAGCCTTGTGGGCACTTACCATGTATTCCACAGAGTCAGCAATGATGTCACGCGACGGAAGCGAATATAACATGCCGTCGTGTCCCATTGCAATACCGTCGTCAATAGCTATTGTATTAAATTCAGCTGCATAACAGCCCATCTTCTCTATCTCTTCGCGAACCGTCTGACCTATCTCATGCAAGTGAGTGTGGCCTGGAACGAACTGAGTGAATGAATTAACAACAGCAATAATCGGTTTTCCGAACTGCTCACGTTTCATACCTGTGGCTACCCAGAGTGCTCTTGCTCCAGCCATTCTGCGTCCTTCCGTGCATACCGCACTCCTTAATTGATGCTTCATATTTGTTTCGTCTTTAATCTTCGTAAGAAGATGCAAAGATACAAAAAAATAAGCAAATTACCAAATGAATTGGTTATGAAGAACAAAAAATCCCCGCAACCATAGTTGCAGGGATTTTGTTATTATCGATTACTGTTCTAATTACTTAGTAGTAGTGTCGATGAACATTGCTACGCGGTTGAAGTCGTTCTCAGAAGAGATCTTATCAGTTGCGCCGAGACCCTCAGTTGTGATGCGGTCAGCAGCAATCTTGTACTTCTTAACGAGAGCGTTCTTAACAACCTCAGCACGCTGTTCAGAGAGCTTCTGGTTGAACTCCTTAGAACCCTCGGGAGAAGCGTAACCCTGTACCTTCACCTTAGCGTCCTTGTGGTTCTTCATGTACTTAGCAACCATCTCGATGCTTGCATACTGAGCAGCGTCGATAACAGACTTGCCCTGACGGAAGATTACGTGTGGCTGGAGAACATTCTCTTTCGGAGCCTCAACAACAGTAGTAGGACGAGCCTCGCAAGCAGCCAACTGAGCCTTCAAGTCAGCGATAGTCTTGTTAGCAGCAGCAAGCTGACCATCCTTAGCGTCGTTCTCGGCACGGAGACCGTTAATCTGAGCGTTCAGACCGTCAATCTCAGCCTGGTCGCGGAGCTGCTCAACAACGAAGTTGTGAGTACCGTTAGAAGTACCGAACTTGTAGTTAGCACCTACGCTTACCTGGAAGATACCAGCACGAGAATCGTACTTAGCGTTATTTCCAGCGAACTGAGTACCAACATAATTAAGAGCGCCATGATTGTTGTGCCAGAGACCGAAAACAACAGCGGGCTCCAGATATACCTGCCAAGCCTTAGCCTGACCCAGATTCAAAGCGAAGTCCAAGGCAACCTTAGAGTTGATACCATTATCTTTTACTGAGTAGAACTTGTCGGCTTTATTATCATAAGCTTCTGCGCCAAAACCATGACTCCAACCGAATCCACCAAGGGCAATCACCTCGAAAGTGCGGGGCTGACCTTTGTAACCAGCAAACAAGTTACTCAAGTTGAAAGTAGCTAACAGATCAACATTGATAGCATTAACGAAAGTCTTGCTACCCAACCAAGACTTAGACTCTGTCTTGTTCATGAAATACATGTCAGCATCAGCAGCCAAGCCAAATACGGTGGTCAAGTTCTTACCAACGCGTACACCAACCTTTGGAGAGATACCCTTCATGAAACCTGCATCATTGCATTTTCCAGTCTTTGGATCTTGCCACTTCTGCATAGGAGTAGCGGCACCAGCGTTGATACCTACGTACCAGTTGTCACCAGCCTTGTTGGCAGTAACAGCAGTTCTCTGTGCGCTTGCTGACATGGTCAGCATAGCAGCAGCAAACATTAAAATTACCTTTTTCATTTTAAAAAACATGTTAATTATAAAAATAACTATTCTAAAGTTCTCTTAATTTGGGTGCAAAGTAACGAAAAAAATCTTTATTCTCCAAATTTTTCTGCTAAAAAGTGCGAAAATATGCTATATTTTCCGTTTTTCACCCTACCTAATATAATAAATGTACGCGCGAGCAGTTTATCGTGTAATAATCTTGCCACCTTCCTCTATGGCTTGCATGTTGAGTGGGATAAGGCCATGATGCCGCTCTGGAAGCGTCTTACGAAGTGCTTTCTCTACCCCGTCCGTGCTGACAACGGGGTCTACTTTCAAGAGTCCGCCTAACACTATCATGTTAAACACCTTGCCGTTTTTCATCTCAGCCGCTTTATCCATAGCGTCAATACGATAGACGGTGATGTCCTGTCGCGTAGGAGGATTGATAATACCAAACCCATCGTAGATAAGTATGCCGCCAGGTTTGAGTTTGGGTTCAAACTTCTCCAGCGAGGGCTGATTGAGAACGATGGCTATATCATACTTCGAGAGGATGGGTGAAGATATTTTCTCGTCGCTCACGATTACAGTAACATTGGCGGTTCCTCCACGCTGCTCTGGTCCGTAGGCCGGCATCCAAGTCACTTCCTTGCCGTCCATCAGTCCCGAATAAGCGAGTATCTTACCCATAGACAGTACTCCCTGCCCTCCAAATCCGCTTATGATGATTTCTTTCTTCATTGCTTTAACGTCTTGACAAAGTTTTCTTTTAAAGGTTGGTCGTGTCCTTCAAGTCACCTTTGGGGTAGAAAGGCACCATATTCTCCTTCATCCACTCGTTGGCTTTCACGGGGGATAGTTTCCATCCGCTATTGCAAGTCGACACGATTTCCACCAGTGACGAACCTTTACCAGCCATTGAAGCCTCAAAGGCCTTGCGGATTGCTTTCTTGGCTTTAGTAATTGCACCCACCGACTCAACGGACTGGCGTGTAACGTAACAAGTTCCTTCAAGCTGAGCCGCAATATCTGCCATCTTCAAAGGATAACCGTGAATCTCGGGGTCGCGACCGTAGGGACAAGTCGAGGTCTTTTGTCCAACGAGCGTTGTGGGAGCCATCTGTCCACCCGTCATGCCATATATAGCATTGTTAATAAAGATAATGACGATGTTCTCGCCGCGATTCAGCGCATGAATGGTCTCACAGGTACCAATACAAGCTAAATCGCCATCGCCCTGATAGGTAAAGACCAAACGGTCTGGCCACAGGCGTTTGATGGCCGTAGCCACCGCTGGAGCGCGTCCGTGAGCGGCCTCCTGCCAATCAATGTCAATATAATTGTAGGCAAAAACGGCACATCCCACAGGACTGACGCCAATGGTTTTCTCCTCCATGCCCATATCTTCAATGACTTCAGCCACAAGTTTGTGCACCACGCCGTGTGAGCACCCCGGGCAGTAGTGCATGTGGTTGTCGTTCATCAGCGCGGGCTTCTGATATACCAGATTCTCTGGTGCTATGATTTGGTTCTCCATAGATTTACATTAACTTCTTTAACGCTTCGACGATTTCCTCTGGCTCGGGCACGATGCCTCCCAAGCGTCCAAACTGGTCGACAGGAGCTTGTCCGTTGACAGCCAGCCTTACATCCTGTACCATTTGCCCCGCATTGACTTCCACGACCAAGACTCCCTTTTTGCCTTGCGCCAGCTCGGCAATCTGCTCCGATGGGAACGGCCAAAGGGTAATGGGACGTAGCAGCCCGACCTTGATACCCTCGGCGCGGGCAATCTCTATGGCCTTCAGCGTCAAGCGGGCAGCAGAGCCGAAGGCAACGATTAGCACGTCAGCATCGTCCGTCTGTATGGTCTCATAGCGCACCTCCTTTTCCACGATTTCCTTATACTTGGCTTGCAAGTGCAGGTTGCGTTTCTCCATCTCCTCGGGCTTCAGTTCCAGCGAGGTAATGATGTTCGGCCTGCGGTCTTTCGTGCGTCCCGTCGTCGCCCAAGGGCACTCCCTCAGTACCTCTTCCTCCGTGCGGCGAGGTTTGAAGGGGGGCAACACGATTTTCTCCATCATTTGTCCGATAACACCATCGCTGAGAATCATAGCAGGATTACGGTACTTAAAGGCCAGTTGAAAGGCTAATTCCACGAAGTCGGCCATTTCCTGTACGGAGTTGGGAGCCAGAACTATCACATGATAGTCGCCGTTTCCACCGCCACGCGTAGCTTGAAAATAGTCACCCTGCGAGGGTTGTATGGTACCCAGTCCAGGGCCTCCTCGCTGGACATTGACGAACACGCCAGGCAGTTCTGCGCCCGCCATATAGGTAATGCCCTCTTGCATCAGTGCCACACCTGGACTCGACGACGAAGTGAGCACGCGCTTGCCTGCCGCCGCCCCGCCGTAAATCATATTGATGCTGGCAATCTCACTCTCGGCCTGCAACACCACCATTCCGGTTGTCTCCCAGGGTTTCAGTTCGGCCAGCGTTTCTATCACTTCACTCTGCGGTGTGATGGGATAGCCGAAGTATCCGTCTGCACCACAACGAATGGCGGCGTGGGCTATCGCCTCGTTGCCTTTCATCAGTGTTACATCTTGTTCTGCCATACTGCTTAGTCCTCCACTCGTTTACGATATACCGTGATACATCCGTCTGGACATACCACAGCACACGACGTACAACCCGTACACTTGTCCGCCTGCACAGGCTCCACATAGTGATAGCCGCGCATATTGACACGATTAGCCAACGCAATGACTCCCTGCGGGCAGGCTTTCTCACAGAGCGAGCAGCCCTTGCAACGGTCAGTATTCACCACGATGGCACCTTTCATCTTAGCCATATCGTATCTGTTAGTTATAGGATAAGTATTACTTACCTTTAGTTTTCTTGATGCAAAGGTACAAAAAAACAAGCGAAATACCAAACTTTATGGCGGTTTTCTTTCCTGCTCGCACCTTATATTTTCAAAGCCTCACAAAAAGCCAGCAAAATGGGCGTTTTTAGCAAGTCTCAGTTATGCGGGTAACAAAGTGCCGCTTCGTTAAAAGCGAGGCCTATACTCAACAACGACGAGGCCTATACTCATAAAAAGGGTAGAAGCGTTAATTCTTTAAAAAGAATATCGTATGTCGGATTTTTTTGCTATATTTGCAAACGAAAACGAACGGACCACATGACAGACAGACTGGAATTCACACCACAGGAAAGGGAGGAAACGCTGGCGCTATACCAAAAGATACGCGAGTTGATTGCTCCGTCGCTCATCGAGGGCGACGAGGAGCATATACGCCGTCATTTGTTGCAGGTCATTGAGACGCACCAGCTCCAGCGCAACGTGTTCGGCTTGAACCCCATTCTACTCTCCTTCCAGACGGCTCAGCTGATGGTGGACGAGATAGGGCTGCGCCGCGACGGCGTGTTAGCAGTATTGCTCCGCCCCAGCGTGGAGGAGGGCAGTCTGACCATTGACAAGGTACAGGAGATGTTCGGAGAGTCTGTCGCCCGCATCCTGCATGGCTTGCATCGTATTCAAGAACTTTACCAGAAAAACCCTGTAATAGAGTCGGAGAACTTCCGAAACCTGCTATTGTCTTTTGCCGAAGACACGCGTGTCATTTTGATAATGATTGCCGACCGCGTGAACCTAATGCGCCAAATTCGCGACGTTCCAGAAGAGTCGGAGCAACAGAAGATGGAGGTGAGCCAAGAGGCCGCTTACCTCTATGCGCCTTTAGCCCACAAATTGGGACTCTACAAGCTGAAGTCAGAATTGGAGGACTTGTCGCTGAAATATTTGGAGCACGAGGCTTACTATCACATCAAGGAGAAGTTGAGCGAGACGAAGCAGAGCCGCGACGCCTACATTAAACGCTTCATCCAACCCATAGAAGAACGGTTAAAGGAGGCTGGGCTTACGTTTCATATCAAGGGGCGCACGAAGTCCATCCACAGCATCTGCCAGAAGATGAAGAAGCAGCAGTGCCCCTTTGAGGGTGTCTACGACTTGTTCGCCATTCGTATCATTATCGACACCTCACCCAGCTCCGTTCAAGAGAACGAAAAGGAGTTCCATCGGTCAGAGGTCATGCAATGCTGGCAGGCTTTCGCGCTGGTCACCTCTATGTATCAGCCCAACCCCAAGCGTTTGCGCGACTGGCTCTCCGTGCCCAAGTCGAACGGATATGAGAGTCTGCACATTACGGTTCTCGGACCCGAGCAAAAATGGGTGGAGGTTCAGATACGCACGGAACGCATGGACCAAATTGCCGAACACGGCGTAGCAGCCCATTGGCGCTACAAGGGTGTCAAGGGAGAGTCGGGGCTGGACGAATGGCTTACGGGCATACGCTCCATGTTGGAAACCAGCGATGGGCTGGAGGCGATGGACCAGTTTAAAATGGAGCTCTACGAGGACGAAGTTTTTGTGTTCACTCCAAAGGGCGACCTATTCAAGTTCCCAAAAGGGGCAACGGTGCTCGATTTTGCCTATCACATACACTCAAAGATAGGAAACGCTTGTGTGGGAGCCCGCATAGGTGGCAAGGTCGTGACACTCCGACAAGAGTTGCAAAGCGGCGACCAAGTGGAGATAATGACGGCCTCGAACCAGAAACCCAAGCAGGACTGGATAAATATAGCCAAGACCTCGCGCGCCAAATCAAAGATTCGCTTGGCGCTGAAAGAAACGCAGGCCAAAGAAGCCCTCTTTGCCAAAGAGATGCTGGAGCGGAAATTCAAGAACCGCAAAGTGGAGATAGAAGAGTCTATCATGCAGCAGGTCATCAAGAAGTTAGGCTTCAAGGAAATCAGCGAGTTTTATCGACAAATAGCGGCAGGCGAGCTGGACACAAGCGCAGTCATTGACCGCTACGTGGAAATACAACAGGGCGAACAGCCCGTAACGGGTAACAACATGGCGGAGAGCGCTGCTAACTTCGTGTTGGAAGACTCCCATTTTGCACCCCATACACATACCTCGTCTGATGATGTGCTGGTTATCGACCGCAATCTCAAGGGCATAGACTATCAGTTGGCCCACTGCTGTCAGCCCATCTATGGCGACAAGGTGTTCGGATTCGTCACTTCAAGCGGAGGATTTAAGATTCACCGCGACGACTGCCCCAATGCTCCAGAATTGAAAAAACGTTTCGGCTATCGCATCGTCAAGGCCAAGTGGAGCGGTAAGGGCGCTTCCCAATACGCCATAACCCTACGCGTCATAGGCAACGACGATATTGGCATTGTGAACAACTTGACGAGTATCATCTCGAGAGACGAGAAGTTAGTGCTACGGAGCATCAACATCGACTCGCACGACGGCCTGTTCAGCGGCAATCTGGAGGTGATGATTGACGATAACACCCGCCTCGAGACACTTATCAAGAAATTACGAACCGTCAAAGGAGTAAAACAGGTAAACAGAATATAAGTCATTAACTCTAAAACTATTTAAGTAACTATGCAAAGTGATCCCAAGCAGTGTCTGTACTGCCAAAACAACGAGACTCTACACAATCTGATGATTGAGTTTGCACAACTGCGTGTCTCCCGCGCCTTCCTCTTTAAAGAGCAGACCTATCGCGGCCGTTGTCTCGTGGCTTACAAAGACCACGTGAACGACCTCAACGAATTGTCTGACCAAGAGCGCAACGACTTTATGGCTGACGTAGCCCAAGTAACACGCGCCATGCAGAAAGCTTTCAACCCTGTGAAGATTAACTATGGTGCTTATAGCGACAAACTCTCACATCTGCACTTCCACCTTGCTCCCAAGTACGAGGGCGGCCCCGACTTCGGCGGTACGTTCCAAATGAATCCTGGACAGGTGTATCTCTCCGACGCTGAGTATCAGGAACTCATCGACCAAATCAAGGCTAACTTGTAATTATCCACAATCTATTATCAACTAACGACAAGCGATTATGGCTATCATTAAACCATTTAAAGGAATACGCCCACCGCGCGAACTGGTGGAGCAGGTAGAGAGCCGCCCTTACGACGTACTGGACTCTGAGGAGGCACGAGCCGAGGCAGGTGACAACGAAAAGAGCCTCTATCATATTATCAAACCCGAGATTGACTTCCCCGTAGGCACTTCGGAATACGACCCACGCGTCTATGAAAAGGCCGCAGAGAATTTCCAAACATTCCAAGACAAGGGATGGCTCGTTCAAGACACTCGCGAACATTATTATATATATGCCCAGACCATGAACCAGAAAACGCAATATGGCCTGGTGGTGTGTGCCCATACGGACGACTACATGAAGGGTAATATCAAGAAGCACGAACTGACACGTCGCGACAAGGAGGAGGACCGCATGAAGCATGTCCGCGTGAACAATGCTAATATTGAGCCTGTATTCTTTGCTTATCCCGACAATCAGGTACTTGACGAACTTATTATGCGCTATGCCAAGACGGAGCCAGTCTACGACTTCATCGCCCCCATAGACGGTTTCCGCCACCAATTCTGGGTGATTGAAGACGATACGGATATGCAGACCATTACTGATGAGTTTGCCAAGATGCCGAGTCTCTATATTGCCGACGGGCATCATCGCTCGGCAGCAGCCGCCCTCGTAGGTGCCGAGAAGCAGAAACAGAACCCCAACCACAAGGGTGACGAGGAGTATAACTTCTTTATGGCTGTTTGCTTCCAAGCCTCTCAATTGACTATTCTCGACTACAACCGTGTAGTGAAAGACCTTAACGGCTTGTCATCGGAGGAGTTCCTTGCTGCCCTGCAAGCAAACTTCACCGTCGAGGATAAAGGTACGGAAATCTACAAGCCCGCCCGTCTGCACGAATTCTCCCTCTATTTCGACCAGCATTGGTACAGCCTTGTTGCTAAGGAGGGTACTTATGACAACACTGACCCCATTGGCGTATTGGATGTAGACATCTCCAGCCGTCTTATCCTTGACGAGATTTTGAACATTGGCGACTTGCGCTCCTCGAAACGTATTGACTTCGTCGGCGGACTGCGCGGTTTGGGTGAATTGAAGCGTCGAGTCGACTCGGGCGAAATGAGGGCCGCCCTTGCTCTCTATCCCGTCACTATGCAGCAGATTATGGACATAGCCGATTCGGGTAAGATTATGCCTCCGAAGGCAACTTGGTTCGAGCCGAAACTGCGCTCTGGCCTTGTTATCCATAAACTCAGCTAAGTTATTGGAAGAAATATATCTTTGGGGATATTCTAATATTATCTGGACATTTGGCGCATGCTCGACGAGTATAAAACCATCAAGGCGGTAAGCGAGGGATATTACACCGAGAAGCGGAGTAAGTTCCTCGCTTTTGCCCATCCTGTCAGCACTACTGATGAGATAAAAGACATCATAGCCTCCTATCGCAAAAAGTACTATGATGCCCGCCACGTCTGCTATGCCTATATGCTCGGAGCTGAACGCACAGAGTTTCGAGCCAACGATGACGGAGAACCTTCATCTACGGCAGGCAAACCCATTCTCGGGCAAATCAATTCCAATGAATTGACGGACATTCTCATCGTAGTAGTACGTTATTACGGAGGTGTCAATTTGGGAACCAGTGGTTTGATAGTCGCTTATCGCGAGGCGGCGGCAGATGCCATCAGCCATGCAACCGTTGAAACGCGACAAGTGGAGGATGTTGTCAATTATTCCTTTGCCTATCCTCAAATGAATGACGTGATGCGCATTGTCAAAGAGATGCAACCTCGCATCATCAAACAAAGTTACGACAATACTTGCGAGATTGTGCTCTCAATAAGAAAAAGCGAAGCCGATGAGCTTCGCAACAGGCTTAACAGCCTTTTATAAATGCAGCGCACATCTCTGCGCATCGTTCTCCGTCTACTCCAGCTGAAACGATGCCACCAGCATAGCCCGCTCCTTCGCCACAAGGGAACAATCCTTTCAGCCGAACATGCATCAGAGTATCTGGCTCTCTTAGAATTCTAACAGGACTTGAGGTACGCGTTTCCACACCAATCATCACGGCCTCGTTAGTCAAGAATCCATGACTGATGCGTCCAAAATCCTTGAATCCTTCTTGTAGTCGGCGGGCAATACCCTCAGGCATCCAGAAATGCAGAGGCGACGACAACAGGCCTGGCGCATACGAACTCTTTGGCAAATCATAACTCAACCGATTGTTTACGAAGTCGGCCATACGCTGTGCAGGAGCCGTCTGCTTTCTGTTTCCCTGTTGCCAGCAGGTTTGCTCCAGTGTTTCCTGATAGCGCATCATACGCAGAGGGTCGTCTCCTTCCACATCATCAGTCCGCAATTCTACCACCATACCACTATTTGACCACTGGCCTCCCCTATTGGAGGGACTCATACCATTGACTACTATCTGTTCTCTGTCGGTAGCAGCAGGGATGACAAAACCGCCAGGACACATACAGAAAGAATAGACTCCCCGGCCATTTACCTGCTTGACAAATGCGTATTCTGCCGCAGGCAGGTAACGTCCCCTACCCTGTCGGTTGTGGTATTGTATTTGGTCTATCAGTTCAGAGGGATGTTCCAAACGGACGCCAACTGCTATACCTTTAGGCTCCAACGCTATTTGGTTTTCAGCCAAGTAGCGGTAGACATCTCTGGCAGAATGACCTGTAGCAAGAATAACAGGGCCGAAAAACTGACATTCATAATTGGAGATTGGTGATTGACTTACTGCTTCCACGCCAATAACTCTGTCGTCTTCGAGCAGAAGTTTTGTCATCTTCATCTGGAAATGCACTTCTCCACCAGAACGAAGAATGGTGTTGCGCATATTCTCTATGACCCTCGGCAACTTATCTGTACCGATATGCGGATGGGCATCGGCTAAGATACTGGTCGAAGCACCATGCTGACAAAACACGTTGAGGATTTTTTCCGTCGAGCCACGTTTCTTAGAACGGGTGTACAACTTACCGTCGCTATAGGCTCCAGCACCTCCTTCACCAAAACAATAATTGCTTTCGGGGTCTACCTGCTGCGTTTTGGTAATCTGCGACAAGTCGCGTTTTCGCTCATGTACATCCTTGCCACGTTCCACCACTATAGGACGCAAACCAAGTTCTATTAGACGAAGGGCGGCAAAAAGGCCACCAGGACCAGCACCCACCACAACCACCTGTGGGCAATCGCTAACGTCAGGATAGTCGATATGTTGGTATTCATCGTTCGCAGGTAACTCGTTGACATAGACGCGAACTTTCAGGTTGACAAAAATAGTCCGTTGGCGAGCATCAATGCTACGGCGGAGAACACGTACTGCAGTAATGGTTCTGACGTCAAAACCATATTCCTCGGCCACGTGAGCACTCAGCGACTGCTCGTTGACAGCCACGTGTGGCAGCACCCTCAACTGATACTCCTGCGTCATTCTTCCTTGAAAAGGTCAGTATCGTTTATTTCCGCGATTTCGTCTTCATCAAACCACTTCGACAAACGTTCCTTAGCTTTCGTCTGAATATCGGGGTCTATGTCCGTCCAGACCTTCTTCAGCACAAACAGCAACACGGCCAAATCGTCCGTTAAACCTGCTATGGGAATGGCATCTGGCACAACATCCAGCGGACTAATCATATAGCCTAACGCGCCGATAATCATTGCTTTATTCGTTGCGCTGACCTTGTCGCTTTGCAATGTGTAATAGAGTATCAAAGCTGCATAAACTAACTTAGCACCTGCACGCTTAGCTATGCGGGCTATTTTCTCAACGAAGTCCGTCTGTGTGAACTTGTTGGCGTAATTCATAAAATCAGGTAATTCCATTGGTTTCGCTTTATTTATGTTCTTTTATTCTAATTATTCGGATTCCCGTATGACGGGGATGCTTTTGCAAATAGCGTCCAAGCGTCATCGGTTCCTCTACTACTTTTTTATGTAATTGTGAGGCATTCAACAAATGGAGCCCATCTTGTCGCCACACGGCAAAGCCCAAATGAGCAATATCCAGCCCCTCTTTATCGGTCGTAATGGCAATGATGTCGCCATCTCTCACTATCTCTCTCAGTTCTTGTCCGTTTCCCACTTCTGCCTTAGGGATATATTTACGCATCCAACCTGTTATTGCCTGTTCCTGTTGACGGATAGTTTCTACCCATTTGGGGTGAGCTTTCAACGCCCGATATGCCGTAGGATGATGACTCATATAGTCTACGCTAATATGCTGTACAGCAGTGAACGACGAACAAGGTTCCTGTATCTCTTTGACGAGTTGCACACGCTCTTTGTCATCAATCCAATCTGAGAAATAGTGTAGCCGTGATGTATATCCTTGCAACATTCCTTGACGATAGCGAAGCATGGTCAGCATATCCAAATAGTCCTCCCATTGTTTCTTATTCTCTTGTCTACATAAAGTCAACGCCACTACGGTTTCCACCAATGTAGTACAATCCATTTGTCGGGTATTTACCACCAGTTGTTCCTGTTCGTTCACCTCCAACGTATATGCCACATAAGGCTTTCCTAAGAAGTGACGAGCAAACCATAGCGTATTGGCATCTTGCGGTGCTTCGCGCAACAGACGGCATATCGCCACGCTATCACTCTTCTGATATGTCTGTCCTACGACACTTACCGAACATAAGGTCAGCAGGCAACCCATTATCCATCCGTTTATGCCGTTCATTTTGCTCCTTTATTTCTTACCTTTCTTTTTATATGCCGACCTCGCACCAAAGTTATAGCCTGCATAGATATTAAGGCTACCGAAGATATTGTGTGCGGCAATGCGGTCCTGCTTATAGTTGTAAACACGGACGATAGCTGATGTGCCAGCATACCAACGGGTATTATTCCATACCAATCCGAAACGCCCAATACCGTCGATATTGAGGTTCGACATCTTGAACACGCTTAAATTCAAGTGGGGCTCACTACCGTCCGACTCACTGCGAGTACTTTTATAAGCCAGAGCCATAGACAGACTACCAGCAAGTAACCAGTTCTTAGCAAACACCCAGTTGTAGCCATAGCCCAACGAGAAACTGACATCTAAATGCTTCACGCTATTAAACTTCAAACCGTCGTCCAAACTCACATCCTCTCCAACGGTCCGTTGGTCTATCAGCTCCTGCAACTTGTTATAGTCAAAGCTGATGCTATTACGCAGGTAGCCCAATCCCGCCATCCACGAACCACAACTTATTTTCTGACAGGTGCTCTGGTTGAAGGCTGCTGGATAAGAGAAACGCTGATGGTTGAAAATATAATAAGCCGTAATACCCGTAATTCCCACATTGATGCCATCAAAAAGCACTCCCTCCAAAGCACGGGTACTAACGGCACGGCCCAAATCTAAATTGCGTATTTCGTAATCACTACCCGTGCGACGATAATAAATGTCAGCACCTATTTGGGCACTATAAAAACTAAAATCGAAAGTCTTAGTGTTGCGAGTTATATTGACATGGCGCAAGTCTATAGTATACCCTAAAAACACCCATCGCCATCCGAAATAAGGCCCAACCTTTATCGTGGGAGTCGTTGAAAAAGTGATGGAGTGTCCGTTTCCACCCACAGCACTCAGGCTATAAAGGTCGTAGTTATAAGTAGCTTGCATCATCACAGACCAGTTGTAATGCTGAGGTTCCACATAATTGGTGTCGATATAACTAAAACCGCGAATAACCCGTTTGAGCCAACTTATCTTTTCAGGCTGTTCAACCACTGATATGGGGTCTTGGACTGCTCGCTCCACACCTATCACAGATATGGAATCCTGAGCTTTTAGTTCCACACCTATCAGCAGCAATATGAATATCAACGCCTGCCTCATCCCATCCTCAGAACTTTCCTAATATACGATCCATCGCCCAATTCGTAAGGGTAGCAGACACACTGGTACTATTACAATTACCAATACCCTGCAAATGCTCGCAAACATTCTTGATGATAGGATACTGCACATACTTGGGGTTGGGTATCTCTATCACCTGCGAGCCTTCAGCAGTATGTAGTCTAATGGGCTGGAAGTCAAATACGGAGAAACATATCATTCCTTTGTCACCGATAACCTCTATGCGATCTTCACGAGCCGACTCGTAGGCAACAAAACTCCACGAACCGCTACCTGGTAGTCCACCCTCAAATTGGAAGCAGGCACTCACAGTATCCTCCACTCCATACAAATGGCCACGATTAGCACAGATACCTCGTGCCTCAGTTATCACACCGAAGAAATGTTGCAACAAGTCTAACTGATGAGGCGCCATATCATAGAAGTAGCCGCCTCCCGCAATATCGGGCTGCAAACGCCAAGGCAATTGTCCGTCCTCGGCATAGTCCACCTCGCGGGGCGGAACGGCAAAGCGTATCTGTACGCTGACTATGTTTCCGATAATCCCCTCGTCGATAATCTCCCTCACTTTCAGAAAGTACGGCATATAGCGTCGATAATAAGCAACGAAACACGGCATACCCGTTTCCTCACTAACGCGATTGATGCGGACACAATCCTCGTAGTTAGCTGCCAACGGTTTCTCCACATACACTGGTTTACCAGCCCGCATAGCCATAATAGCAAAAGTAGCATGACTTGACGGCGGCGTGGCCACATATACTGCATTTACATCTGGGTCGTCTATCAACTCTTGGGCATCGGTATACCATTTCTTGATGTTATGCCGCTCAGCATAACTGCGTGCTCGCTGCTCCTGTCGGCTCATCACCGCCACCACCTCCGAGCCGTTCACCTCCGAAAATGCTGGACCACTTTTTATTTCCGTTACTTCACCGCATCCGATGAAACCCCATCGTAGTTTTTTCATAATCTTGCGTGTCTCATAGATAGTAACAAAAGTAGTGAGTTACTTTACTATTTTTCTTATAAATAAAACCTTATATTATTTATCTTTAGTTGGTACATCAAAAATAGATACAAATGAAGCGGTATCAAATAATTCGTCAATTGAGAAATCAGATAAATATTCTATAGTTTTGTCTATGTTATCGAACTTCATAGATTTAATTTCACCTTTCGTTGTGTGTATTTCTACTGTAATTTGTTTTATGTTTCTAGGCTTGGTGTCATCTAATACTGTTTCCAGCAAATAAAAAAGGTCATCTTTAATTGTGTCCACCATTTTTACTGCTATTTCATACTTTTCTTCTTCTGTTAGACTACAATATTTTTCCCAAGCATCTAATGCTTTTGAATATCCTTTTTCTTCCCATTCAAAATTAACGCCCTTTTCTTTTAACAATTTAGAAATAAGGGAAAAATCTATTAAGAACACATTGACATCATAGCTTTTTATCATAGCTAAAGAAGTCTTACTCCAACTACCAGCTAATACCGCTATTGAAGAACGAATACTTGGGTATCTTTTCCTTATTGCTGAATGTGCATTGCAAATCCAACTGCCTTTATCTCTATTATGTTTTTTATATCGTATATATTTACTTTCTAGCAAGACTAAAGGCTGCATTGACTCGTTGGTAATAACGCCATCAATATTATAATCATTACCAAAGTTATCATATAATAACAATTTCTTACTCGTCTTACCAGTATTTTTATTATAGCCAATTTCTTTAAGGAAATGACAAGGATATTTTTCTAAAAAAGAACTAATATAATCTTGAACAACTAATTCCATATAGTGTCCAATAGCTTCCCCTATTGCACTTCCGCCATTCGTTACTTTATCTTCGTCCGCTTTTATCATAATTGCCATTTAGTTTTTTTTATACAAGGTTACTATTGACTCTCTTAATTTAACATTATGCCTTTGGGGATTTTTTTTCCATTTATCCCCACGAGTTCTAAGAACATCTATTTTATACCTATCAAAGCCAATATTACAACCAATTTTAGCTATTAGTTCGTCAGTTGGAATATGAACGCCATAAGGGGCAGAGTCTCCTAATATATATTTGGCAGTAGTATGTGGTTTAAGGATTCTATAATTGTCTTTTAAAATTTTATACAAATCATTAAAATACCCCAATACTAAATAATCATAGCTTTTCTTTCCACCTTTTGTTAACCTTAACTCTCCTAATTTGTCCACAGCACCTTTTAAGAAAGCATACTCCTCTGGATTATCTTTAATGAAATCTTCTGTAAATTGCCATTTCTCATCAGACCTATTAATCTGTGTTGTGGCACTCGTTATAAGTTTTGTTCTTACTGAATTACAAATATCTGCCCAACAATTAGCATCACCCATAAAATACATCTCTAAACGAGTTCTATCTGCATAATCAAAATTATTCAAATAAGGCGGTGAAGTAAAAATATGATCTGCTACCTCATTCGATATAATATCCTTAGTATCCCTGCTATCACCTAAAAATATATTATGTTCAGAAAGCACATCATTAAATAAAGATTTAGTAGATTGAATATCATCTACCATTCTTTTTATAAAATTAATGTAGCTACCTATACCATCTTTTGACAAAGATGTTATCTTAATTTTATTTGGTGCAATATAAGGCCATCCAGTTGCAGCAATAGACACTTCCCTTAGGCAGCATATTAACCCTGTATTTAAAAACAACTTTACATCTTCTGCTTCTATAGTTTTTATGCTATTGCGAATTACCAATAACTCAAACAAGGTATTAGGAAGAAAACACTTTAATACTAATTCCGGAAATTCCTTGTCAACAATCTCCTTCTTTTCATTATCTGAAATTTTATTTGCTTCCAGAACTCTATTTTTAAGGCTGTCAAGTTCCTTAACTACATCTTTTGCATTTATCTCCCAATTTAGTTTACATTTTGTAATAGGAAAAACAAAAGGGTGTGCTTCTACACCATAAGAGTTAATCCCCATTGTCTTAGCAGCTAAATTTGTTGTACCACTACCCATAAAAGGGTCATACACAGTAGAACCATCTACTAACTTTTCTTGGTTAAAGCTATATATCGCTGCCTTAAAAGAAAAACCAGCAGGGTAAGTAAACCATCTGTATATAGGTGCCTTCAAGCAATCTTTGAAGGTTCCCCATTCTCGCATATTTATATTCTCCATAAGAAAAATATCGAAAAGATATGCAAAGATACTAACATTTGTGGGAACGTCAAAAGAATTAAAAGAATATTTTGCAAGGAGCAGGAAATTTATATAGAGTCAAAGTTGGCTGCACCTCAGAAATGAAAATAAATTGTGATTTATTTTGCATTTCATTCGGTTTGCACTACCTTTGCACACGAAAAACGAAAAACAACAATGGAAAAGCAACCCCAAGACACTATGATAAAGGTGCGCAGCATCCGCTCTGTCATTGCTGCCGCCATCCGACTTTATGCCAAGCGGTTCTGGCAGATGCTAAAAGCCTCGTGGCTTTTTATTTCCCTTACGGTTTTCACGACTACACTCGTAGCAATGTTCGTCGTTTACGACCTCTACCTGTTTATGCCCCTTGCCGCTCTTGCCGTAGTTACCGAGCTGCTGCTTTGGTGGAAAGTTGGCGGTTGGCTGGGCGAACGTCCCATGCGCTCTATGTGGCGACCAGCCATGCGTCATGGATTATTACTGGCCGTAGTAGTGGTGTGTGGTCTCCTTGCGCTGCTCATTCCTTGTGCACTGGTGGCGCTGCCAGCTATTGTATTGACGTTGGCTGAGTGGGAGTCACAAAATGCCGTATTGTTAGGAGACCCGCAGACCATGCCGCAGTATGCCGTTTATCTCACTGCTGGTGTATGGGCTATTACCAATCTTCTTCACGTCTGCCTACGGCTAATTATCGTCTATATAGCCTACTTTGCATGGGGCTCTGCTGAAGCCAAGCGCACTGAGCGGGAGCATCAGATTGCCCACCTCTCCATGAGTCAGGCATTTACAACTGGCCGATAAGCTGATTTTTCATCCCCCATACACCATGAAACGTATTCTCTTTATAGACCGCGACGGAACAATTATCCACGAGCCAGCCGACGAGCAGATTGACTCGTTCGAGAAATTGAAGTTTGTACCGCACGCCATCTCCAGCCTCGTATTCTTGCGCCAGCATACTGACTACGAGTTGGTGATGGTCAGCAACCAAGACGGGCTGGGTACGGCTGCCTTTCCAGAGGACACTTTTTGGCCTGTCCACAACTTTATACTCGACACACTGCATGGCGAGGGCGTAGATTTTGACGAAATCCTTATTGACCCTCACTTTCCTGAGGACAATGCCCCCACCCGTAAGCCCAACACGGGACTGGTTAAGAAATACATTGACAATCCCGACTACGACATTCAAGGTAGCTACGTTATAGGCGACCGAGATACAGACCGCCAATTTGCCGAGAACATAGGCTGCAGATTTTTACAAATTACGGGAACCGCCGACTCATGGGACCGTGCTGTAGCCATTGCTTATGGAGGACAACGCACGGGCGAAGTGCAGCGCACCACCAAGGAGACTGATATTTACGTAAAAATAGACCTCGACGGCAACGGACGTTGCGATATCCAGACGGGTCTAGGGTTCTTCGACCACATGCTTGAGCAGATTGGCAAGCATGGGATGATAGACCTCAATATTCGTTGTCAAGGCGACCTGCACGTAGACGAACATCACACTATTGAGGATACAGCGTTGGCATTGGGTGAGTGCCTATCAAAAGCATTAGGTTCGAAGCGCGGTATCGAGCGCTACGGATATACGTTGCCTATGGACGACTGTCTCTGTTCTGTTTGTCTCGACTTCGGAGGCAGGCCTTGGCTGGTATGGGATGCTACGTTCCACCGCGAGAAGATTGGCGAGATGCCTACGGAGATGTTCCTCCACTTTTTCAAGAGTCTAAGCGACGCAGCCAAAATGAACCTCAACATCCGTGCCGAAGGACAGAACGAACACCACAAAATTGAGGGCATCTTCAAGGCATTGGGTCGTGCACTGAAAATGGCAGTACGCCGCGATGTTTTCCATTACGAGTTGCCTTCTACCAAAGGGACGCTTTAGACCAGCGCACCCTATGCCTCCTTGTTTACAGGGCAATCCCAGCTACCTAATAACTTTTCTTTGCATCACTCTCCGACCAGAGGCGAAAACTCTCCAAAGCCTCATCGCGTAATAGTGGAATGATGGGTACCGAACGTTCGGAAAGTGGTTTTCCCAACTCGTCATAGATAAAATCGTCAGCAAAGTCTATCTCCCGTGCATCTTTGCGCGTGTTGCCGTAATAGATGCGACTGATGCGAGACCAATAGATAGCCCCTAAACACATGGGACAAGGTTCGCATGAGGTATAGATAACACAATCTGAGAGATCAAATGTTCCTAACTTCCGACAAGCCTCGCGAATGGTGTTCACCTCAGCATGAGCCGTAGGGTCATTGTCTATCGTTACGCTGTTAGCACTGGCAGCCACAACAGCACCATTCCTCACAACGACGGCACCAAACGGCCCCCCACCCTTTCTGACACTCTCGCTGGCCAGTCTGATGGCCTCGCGCATAAACTGCCGGTCTTGTTCTGTTATCTTGATGGGTTCCTTCATTTTATTCTTATGTTTCGAGTTTGTTTTCTGGGGTCAAAATTACAAAAAATATTATAAAATGCAAAGGAAATTTCCTGTTTTTTGCACATAGTCCTCGTCTATGACGAATCAAGAATTTGTCACTAACAAAGCGGCACTTTGTTGATGGTTGATGACGAGAATACGGCTCGTCAATAGTGCGGAGTATGCGCACCGATAGTGCGGACTATCCGGACTTGCAGTGCGGACTATCCGCACTAAGCACGTGGACTATCCACAAAAATTGATAACAGGTAACAGATGGAACAATATTTTTAAGTCCTATAGGACCGCATGTATTATATACATGCGGTACCTGAGAGACTATAAAATATATCTGTTACCTGTTACTACCAAAAAGGAACTTATATCAAAGAAAAAGAAAGGCAGAAAAATTTGAGTATATAGGCAAAATAACGTTAAAATGACACATAAAAACACTTTGGCATTATTGACCATCTTATGCCAACCCAAGAGGAGTTGCGCCGAGAGATTGAGCAACAAAAAGAGTTTTATAGATTACAGAATGACAAATAAAAAAAGATGCAAATATTTGGCCGTTCCCACAAATATTCGTACCTTTGCACAAACGCGAATTTAACGCAATGTTGAACCCTAAAATAGAATTGCCGATGAAGAAGTAGAAACAGAATGAAAGAACGCTAAACAGGTCTGATGCAGAGGCTCAGCCTCGCGAGGCCGCAGGAATTTAATAAAAAAAATATTAACTTACAGAAAAGCGTTTCTGTTCGTACTTGTTAAAATAGATTTGAGCTTTTGCTCTTGTTCTTACATATCGAATACCGCCAATATTCATTCAACGAGAACAAGTAGACAGAAAGCTCACGTCGTTAAGGCGTGAGTTATTCGTACTTGTTGTTGAATAGGTCACTTGGCGGTAACCAGATATGTGACGAGTATTGAATGGTTCCGCCTTTTCTATTAACTTATTGAGTATGAAAAAGTTTTATAAATTATTCTGTGAACAATATACGCAATTAATTATTATAACAATATTGATGGCTGGCTTTATTTCATGTGAACATGATGATGATCCTAATCCTACTAACCCAAATATAACAAACAATTCCCCCAATGATGATAATGATTCTGAAGATGACCAAGAGGATTTGTCTATCTATTATGTAAAATATGAGTTGACACTAAGCTATAGCGATGGATATTTTTCAAGCCAAGATTTTAATTATGAATATCTTATCGATAACGGCACCCGTCGTAAAGTGACAGAATCAATAAAAAAAGGTAAAGAATATTTCTGGGAAGCAACTTATGGGCCATTAAAAAATGGTACTCTTGTTTCCTTATCCTGTACTACAGAATGGAAGCACTACCCTATTTTATTAGAAGGTAAAGGAAGAATATATGTTAAAGAAAACGACGGTCCATTTGCTATAAAAGCCGAAGGAAACATTAAGCTAACTTATGGTTACACACCATTTTCTCATACTAATTTAGATCTAAAATACACGATAAAATAAAAGATGTAGTTAGTAAGTGATTACATGTGTGTTAATAAAATAAATTAAAATATATTTGGTATTCTCCCCGCTTCTTTGTACCTTTGCAGCCGATTTATGCCCCAGAAGGGGGCGAGGGAGGTAGAACAGGCGCTGACTCCCATGATTATTAACCTATTAGAATATGGCCTGAGAAACGTCTGTTCAGGTCTTGCCCCAAGGAGAACGCGGGGCGAACAATATTAAATTTATGTCAGAAGTAACAAAGAACGTCCAGCCATTACAGGACTTCGACTGGGAACAGTACGAGAATGGCACGATGGCCAACGTCAGTAAAGAGGAGTTGGACAAGGCGTATGATGAGACGCTGAACAAAGTCAGCGAGCATCAGGTAGTAGATGGTACCGTCATCAGCGTTGACAAGAAAGAGGTGGTAGTCAGCATCGGCTACAAGAGTGACGGCATTATCCCCGCCAGCGAGTTCCGCTACAACCCCGATTTGAAGGTGGGTGACACCGTTGAGGTGTATGTAGAGAACGCCGAGGACAAGAAAGGCCAGTTGGTATTGTCTCACAAGAAGGCTCGCTTGTCTAAGAGCTGGGACCGCGTCAATGCAGCTCTGGATGCCCAGGAAATCATCACGGGCTACATCAAGTGCCGCACGAAGGGTGGTATGATTGTCGACGTATTTGGCATTGAGGCTTTCCTGCCTGGTTCACAGATTGACGTTCATCCCATACGTGACTACGACCAGTTCGTAGGTAAGACGATGGAGTTCAAGGTAGTTAAGATTAACCAAGAGTTCCGCAACGTAGTAGTTTCGCACAAGGCTCTCATTGAGGCCGAGTTGGAGGCTCAGAAGCAGGAGATTATCAGCAAGTTGGAGAAAGGCCAGATTCTGGAGGGTGTTGTTAAGAACATCACCAGCTACGGCGTATTCGTAGACTTGGGCGGTGTTGACGGACTGATTCACATTACCGACCTTTCTTGGGGCCGCATTGACGACCCGCACAAGGTTGTTGAGTTAGACCAGAAGATTAACGTCGTTATCCTTGACTTCGACGAGGAGAAGAAGCGCATTGCCTTAGGCTTGAAGCAACTGACTCCGCATCCTTGGGATGCTCTGGATGCAAACCTCAAGGTGGGTGACCACATCAAGGGTAAGGTTGTCGTTCTTGCCGACTACGGTGCATTCGTTGAGATTCAGCCTGGTGTCGAGGGTCTGATTCACGTTAGCGAGATGTCTTGGAGCCAGCACCTACGCTCTGCTCAAGAGTTCATGAAGGTAGGTGACGAGATAGAGGCTGTCATCTTGACACTGGACCGCGACGAGCGCAAGATGTCGTTAGGTCTGAAGCAACTGAAAGAAGACCCCTGGGAGGCTATCGAGGTGAAATATCCTATTGGCTCGAAGCACACCGCCCGCGTACGCAATTTCACCAACTTTGGTGTATTCGTAGAGTTGGAGGAGGGTGTAGATGGTCTGGTACACATCAGCGACCTCTCTTGGACCAAGAAGGTGAAACACCCCTCAGAGTTCACACAAGTTGGTGCCAACCTCGACGTTATCGTACTGGAGATAGACAAGGAGAACCGTCGTCTCAGTCTCGGCCACAAGCAGTTAGAGGACAATCCCTGGAACGGCTTCGAAGAGAAGTACACCGTTGGTTCTATACACGAGGGTAAGATTACCGAACTGCTCGAGAAAGGTGCCGTCGTTGCATTGGACGAGAACATCGAGGGCTTTGCCACTCCGAAGCATCTTGTCAAGGAGGACGGCTCGCAGGCTAAGCAGGGCGAGACACTACCATTCAAGGTGATTGAGTTCAACAAGGACTCTAAGCGCATCATTCTTTCGCACAGCCGCACCTTTGAGGACCCGCAACGCGAGGAGAAGAAAGCTGCCGCCAAGAAGGCCCGTGCACCGAAGAACGACACGCCAAAGATTGAGAACGTCGCCGCATCGACCACATTGGGAGATATTGACGTACTGGCTCAATTGAAAGCCCAAATGGAAAAGGGCGAATAATTTTAAGGGGAGACGCTTGGTCGTCTCCCTTTTTTTTTGTAATTTTGTAGCGCAAAAGCAAAGGAAATTATAAACGACTTCAAAAATGAACAAGCAAATGAAGAAGGTACTCGTCTTGGGTTCGGGTGCCCTGAAAATCGGACAAGCAGGTGAGTTTGACTACAGTGGGTCGCAAGCTTTGAAAGCTCTGCGCGAAGAAGGTATATCTTCTGTATTAGTCAATCCAAACATTGCAACCATTCAGACTTCGGAAGGTATTGCCGACAAGGTGTACTTCCAGCCCGTAACCACACATTTCGTCACAGAGATTATTAAAAAAGAGCGTCCCGACGGCATCCTGTTAGCTTTTGGCGGACAGACGGCTCTGAACTGCGGTACGGAACTTTATTTGAACGGTACGTTGAAAGAGTATGGCGTCGAAGTGCTGGGAACCAGCGTTGAGGCCATTATGAATACTGAAGACCGCGACCTCTTTGTCAAGAAACTGGACGAGATAGCACTGAAGACACCCGTCAGTCATGCCGTAGAGAATATGGATGACGCCTTAAAGGCAGCCCACGAGATTGGCTTCCCCATTATGGTACGCTCAGCATACGCATTAGGAGGCTTAGGTTCTGGCATCTGCCCCGACGAGCAGGCTTTCAGAGAGTTGGCTGAGAGTGCCTTTACGTTTGCCCCCCAGATTCTGGTTGAAGAGTCTTTGAAGGGATGGAAGGAGATTGAGTTTGAGTGCATCCGTGATGCCAACGACCACTGCTTCACTGTTGCCTCGATGGAGAATTTCGACCCCTTAGGCATCCACACAGGAGAATCGATTGTAGTGGCTCCTACTTGTTCGCTGGACGAGCAGCAAGTGAAGATGCTGCAAGAGATTACCATCAAGTGTGTACGCCACTTGGGTATCGTTGGTGAGTGTAATATCCAGTTTGCTTTTAACGCACAGACCAACGACTACCGCATCATTGAGATTAACGCCCGACTGAGCCGTAGTAGTGCATTAGCCTCAAAAGCCACAGGCTATCCCCTTGCTTTCGTTGCTGCCAAGATTGCGTTAGGCTATACGCTCGACCAGATTGGCGAAATGGGAACGACAAGCTCTGCTTACGTTGCCCCAAGCCTTGACTATATGATTTGTAAGATTCCCCGTTGGGACCTCACAAAGTTTGCTGGCGTAAGCCGCCATATCGGCTCTTCTATGAAATCGGTTGGTGAAATCATGTCTATCGGTCGCTCTTTTGAAGAAATGATTCAAAAGGGTCTGCGCATGATTGGTCAAGGCATGCACGGTTTCGTAGGCAACGACCACACCAAGTTCGACAATCTGGAAGATGCCTTAGAGAATCCTACCGATATGCGTATCTTTGCTATTGCACAAGCATTGGAGGAGGGTTACACGGTAGACCGCATTGAGCAACTGACTAAAATTGACAAATGGTTCCTCGAAAAGCTGAAGCACATTGTAGACTTGAAGCATCAATTGATGACCTACGACAAGTTGGAAGACCTGCCTGCTTCGTTGTTGTTGGAGGTAAAGCAGTGCGGATTCTCCGATTTCCAGATAGCTCGCTTCGTGTTGAAAAAGACAGAAGGCAATATGGAGAAAGAAAACCTGCAAGTACGTCAGTATCGCAAGCAACAAGGTATCATGCCATCAGTAAAGCGTATCCCGACCGTTGCTTCCGAGCATCCAGAACTGACCAACTACTTGTACTTCACATACACCCACACACCAGCATTTGCTGAGCCAGACGGTAAGCCTTACACTACATCTCACGACATCAACTACTATAACAACGAGAAATCTGTTATTGTATTGGGTTCGGGTGCCTATCGTATTGGTAGCTCTGTAGAGTTCGATTGGTGTTCGGTGAATGCAATCAATACTGCCCGCAAGTTGGGTTATAAGTCCATCATGATTAACTATAACCCCGAAACGGTGTCAACGGACTACGATATGTGCGACCGCTTATATTTTGACGAGTTGTCTCTGGAGCGTGTACTCGACATCATTGACCTTGAGTCGCCTCGTGGTGTCATCGTTTCCGTAGGTGGTCAGATTCCCAACAATCTGGCTATGAAGTTACATCGTCAAGGTGTACCCGTATTAGGCACAAGTCCCGTAAACATTGACCGTGCAGAAAACCGCGACAAATTCTCGGCCATGCTTGACAAGTTAGGTATTGACCAACCCGCTTGGCGTGCACTGACTTCATTTGAAGATATTAAGGAGTTCGTTGCTGAGGTAGGCTATCCTGTGTTGGTACGTCCCTCCTACGTGCTATCGGGTGCTGCTATGAATGTTTGTTATGACGATGAAGAACTGCACCGTTTCTTGAATATGGCTACTGAGGTGTCGAAAGAATTCCCTGTAGTCGTATCGCAATTCATGCAGGAAACTAAAGAGATTGAGTTTGATGCTGTAGCAGACAAGGGTGAAGTGGTGGAATATGCTATTTCTGAGCATGTAGAGTATGCGGGTGTACACTCTGGAGACGCTACTATGTTGTTCCCTGCACAACACATCTATTTCTCTACTGTTAGACAAATTAAGAAGATAGCACGCAAGATTGCTAAGGAGTTGAACATCTCTGGTCCGTTCAATATCCAGTTCCTCGCCAAGAATCGCGAAGTGAAGGTTATTGAGTGTAACCTGCGTGCCTCTCGCTCGTTCCCCTTTGTATCGAAGATTCTGAAACGTAACTTCATTGAGACGGCTACAAAGATTATGCTTGACGCCCCCTACTCTCGCCCCGACGGCTCTGAGTTTGATATTGACCGTATTGGTGTTAAGGCCTCGCAGTTCTCATTTGCCCGTTTGCAAAATGCTGACCCCGTTTTGGGCGTTGATATGTCGTCTACGGGTGAGGTTGGTTGCTTGGGCGACGATTTGAATGAGGCTATGCTCAATGCCCTTATCGCCACAGGCTACAAACTGCCGAAAGCCGGTAGTGCCGTACTCATCTCTTCTGGTGCAGCTAAAGGTAAGGTCTCGCTGTTAGAGCCTGCCAAACAGTTGGTGAAGAAAGGTTACGAAGTATATGCTACAGGCGGAACAGCCCAATTCCTCAACGAGAATGGCGTAAAAGCTACGGCTGTCAGCTGGCCCGACGAAGATGGAGAGAACAAAGTGATGGACATGATTGCCCAGCACAAGTTTGAACTCATCATCAATGTTCCGAAGAACCACACCAAGCGTGAGTTGACCAACGGCTACCGTATTCGTCGCGGAGCTATTGACCACAATATCCCATTGATGACCAACGTTCGTCTGGCCAAAGCCTTTATTGAAGCCTTTACAGCGCTCACGCTGGAAGACATCAAGATTAAGTCTTGGCAGGAATATGACGCATGAAAAAAGGATTAGTGCTTGAAGGCGGAGCCATGCGTGGTCTGTGGACAGCAGGCATTACTGATATTATGATGGAACATAATATCTGGCCTGATGCACTCATCGGTGTATCTGCGGGAGCAGCCTTTGGTTGTAACTACAAGTCGCGCCAGCCAGGTCGTGCTATCCGCTACAATATTCGTTTTGCCCGTGATAGCCGGTTTAGTGGTGTCAAGTCACTACTGACCAGCGGCGATTATTTCAATGCCCACTTTGACTATCACGTTGTGCCAAAACAATATGACATTTTCGATGAGGAGGCCTTCGAGCAAAATCCTATGGAGTTCATTGTTGTCTGTACGGACGTTGAGACGGGTAAACCCGTTTATCAACAACTACCAACGTGCAACTATGAGGCTTATGAGTGGATTCGTGCCTCAGCCAGTATGCCGTTAGTCTCTAAAGTCGTCACTATCCGCAACTATAAGTTGCTGGATGGTGGCGTCAGTGACTCTATACCTTTGGAGTATTTCGAGCATAATGGTTACGACCGCAATGTGGTTATACTGACCCAGCCTTTAGGCTATCAGAAGAAACATAACCGATTGATGCTGCTTATGCGTATTGCGCTTCGGAAATATCCTAACATGATACGTGCCCTTGATGAGCGACACCTAATGTATAACAAGCAGTTAGCGTATATTGCGGAGGCTGAGCGAAAGGGACGTTGTCTCGTCATTCGTCCCAATGAGCCAATACCCATAGGCCACGTTTCCCACAATGCTGACCAAATGCGTTTAGTTTACAATATGGGGCGAGAAACAGGCGAGCGCTATCTGGACAAAATTAGGACATTCTACGCCGCTTAACCGTTTTATCTACTAATTGCGTTACCATGAGGATAGATATTATCACCGTACTGCCTGAGATGCTGGAAGGCTTTGTCCATGAGAGCATATTGGCTCGCGCTGAAAAGAAAGGGCTGGCCGAGATACGCCTGCACAACCTGCGTGACTACACGCTGGACAAATGGCGGCGTGTCGATGATTATCCCTACGGTGGCAGTGCGGGTATGGTGATGCAATGTGAGCCGATAGACCGTTGTATTACGGCATTGAAAGAAGAGCGCGACTACGACGAAGTTATCTTTACTTCTCCAGACGGCGAGCGCTTCGACCAACATTTGGCCAACGAGTTATCGCTGAAAGGAAATCTTATAATCTTGGCTGGTCACTATAAAGGGATAGACCAACGCGTGCGCGACCACTTGATTACCAAAGAAATATCTATCGGCGATTTTGTGCTGACAGGTGGCGAACTGGTCGCCGCTATGATTGCCGATGCTATTGTGCGTGTGGTGCCCGGTGTCATCGGTGACGAACAGAGTGCCCTTTCCGACTGCTTTCAAGACGATTTGTTGGCAGCACCCATCTACACACGTCCTGCTGACTACAAAGGGTGGAAAGTGCCAGAAATACTACTCTCGGGCAACGAGGCCAAAATACGTAACTGGGAGTTGGAACAGGCAATGGAGCGTACTCGACGGTTACGCCCCGACTTGTTGAAAGAATGACCGTTACTACAACCAAACCATAACTTTACAAAAACCTAAAGAATTACTAACTAAAAAATAAACATTATGACAAATCTATGGAAAAACGACGAGGAATTGTTCTCAATAGCTCGTACTGAACTATTTACCGCTTTGGTAGGTGACGTATTGGACAAGATGGGTTACCTGCATCAGTTCTTACCGCCACACATCAAACCGCTACGAAGCGATATGGTGGTTATTGGACGCGCTATGCCTGTCCTGGAAGCCGACGTATTTGCTGAGCGACAGGAGCAAACACACTTGGAAGTAATGCGCAAGCCTTTCGGCATTATGTTTGAAGCACTGGACCAATTGAAACCAGGCGAGGTATACATCTGTAGCGGTTCGTCTCCCCGCTATGCGCTATGGGGCGGACTGATGAGCACCCGCGCTATTGCTATTGGTGCCGCAGGCGCTGTGGTAGACGGCTTCTCTCGTGATACGAATGAAATACTCAGACTGAATTTCCCAACATTCTCACAGGGTACTTATGCTCAAGACCAAGGGCCACGCGGCAAGGTGATAGACTATCGAGTTCCCATTGAGTTTGGTGGTATTCCCGTTCGTTCTGGTGATATTGTCTTCGGCGACCTCGACGGCGTTATCATTGTGCCGAAAGAGGCTGAAGAAGAAGCCTTTGCAGGAGCTATTGAGAAGGCTCGCGGTGAGAAACAGGTTAAGCAGGCTTTGGAACAAGGTATGAGTACTGTTGAGGCTTTTGCGAAGTTTGGCATTATGTAATTCCTCCAAGAACGTTAATCTTAAATCAGTAAATCACACAATATGAACGCATTTAGAATAGACGGCCAGCGAGCCGTAGTAACAGGTGGTGGCAGTGGACTTGGCTTAGGCATAGCCAAAGTGTTTGTAGAAGCTGGCGCCGAAGTAATTATTGTAGGCCGCAACGAGGAAAAATTACGCGAAGCCAGTCAGCAATTGGGCGAACGTTGCACATATAAAGCCTTCGACGTAACAAAACTTGACGAAATTCCCCAGTTGGTCAAAGAGATTGGTACGGTAGATATTCTCGTCAATTGTGCAGGAATCCACTTGAAGAAATGGGCGCTTGACGTGAGCGACGAGGAGTTCCTCAGCGTGTTGAACGTCCATGTACTGAGTGTATTTGCCTTAAGCCGCGAATTCGCCAAACTGATGGTCAAACAAGGAAAGGGCAGTATTATTCTCATTAGTTCAATGACTGCCATTATGGGTATGGAGCAGGTTGTGGGCTACACTACCGCCAAATCGGCCATTCTCGGTTTGCAGCGTAGCCTTGTAGCAGAACTCTCTGCCAAAGGTATCCGCGTCAATACTATTGCGCCGGGCTGGATAGACACACCTATGTTCCATAAAGCCACAGACAATGACCCACAGCGCAAGGCCAACATTCTGCGCCGTATTCCAATGAAGACCTTTGGTCAGCCCGAAGACATAGGCTATGCCGCACTCTACCTCTCGTCGCCAGCAGGCAGTTATGTAAATGGTGTGTTCCTGCCCGTTGATGCAGGAGCTTCTGAGGCGTTTTAAACTATGAAATGATGGAAGACATAAGAACTACAAAAAAGACAAACGTTCGATGGGTCGTGGTGACGCTCATTTTCTTTGCCACAACCGTGAATTACATCGACCGTCAAGTTATCGGACTGCTGAAGCCATATATCCAAGAAGACCTCGGATGGACGGAGGCCGACTACGGCTACATCGTCACCGCCTTTCAGATAGCCTACGGTATAGGTATGATTATGTGCGGAAGGATGCTCGACCGCTTAGGCAGCAAATTAGGTTATTCGATAGCCATCATTGTATGGAGCCTTGGTGCCGTGCTGCATGCTGCTGCACGTTCCGTAGTAGGCTTCGGAGCCGCTCGCGCCGTTTTAGGACTAGGCGAGGCTGGCAACTTTCCTGCAGCCGTTAAAGTCATTGCCGAATGGTTCCCCAAACGCGACAGAGCCTTTGCCACAGGTGTTTTCAACTCTGGCACCACCATTGGAGCCGTTGTTGCGCCAATTATCGTCACAGCCATCACGCTACAGTGGGGCTGGCGCTGGGCGTTTATCGTTACGGGATTGTTGGGTTTCATCTGGGTAGTTATATGGTGGATGCTGTACAAAGCTCCCGACAAGCATCCAAGCGTAAATGCCGCAGAGTTGGCCTATATTCGCTCAGACGAGAACGACGAAAAGAGTGAGGACGTTGAGCAGAGTGGGCATACCGTCAGTTGGCGCGAGTTGTTCCAGCACCGCCAAACGTATGCTATCCTCTTTTCACGCTTCGTGACGGACTGGGTATGGTGGTTCTTCCTATTTTGGACTCCCGACTTCCTCAACAAGACGCAGGGTGTCGACTTGAAAGCAACCGTACTACCGCTCATCATCATTTACTTGATGTCGAGCATTGGAGGTATTTACGGTGGTCATGTATCATCGCAGTTTATCCGCATGGGACGCTCTGTCAATTTCGCCCGCAAAACTACCATTTTGCTATTTGCCTTGTTGGTGCTGCCGCTAAACGCCGTTCCTTACATTGAAAACATGTGGGTGGTAGTGTTCATCATCGGACTTGCCACCAGCACACATCAGGCATGGGCCTCGAACATTTTTACTATTGTTTCCGACGTCTACCCTAAACAAGTTGTAGGCTCTATGACGGGTATTAGCAGTGTGGGTGGTGCCGTAGGCGGTGCATTAGCTTCGTCGTTCGTAGGACTCATCTTAGAGTGGACAGGCAGTTACGCTATGATTTTCATGATAGCCAGCACGATGTATCTCCTTGCGTGGCTCACGCTACGGCTTTTTGTGCCCATTCAGCAGATAACCTTTAAATCGTAAACTAACAAATCAGCAATATCAATTATGGTCATACAGAAGATTGAAACATGGTGGGTACGTCGTGACAAGTGCCTGTTTGATGACAAACGCAAAGGCAAGAGTGCTATGGACTGGGACGTCTTGGTGCTGAAACTGACCACCGACACAGGGCTCGAGGGCATAGCCACAGCGCTGGCTGCCCGTTCTGGCAATGTCACCGAGGCGTATATTATGGACAACATTGCTCCCGTTGTGCTGGGTCGCTCGCCCTACGACCGCGAGCAGATTTGGCACGAAATGTGGAACATTGACCGCCACTTGACATTCTTCCCTGTCTATCTGCCTGGCCCCATCGACGTAGCGCTTTGGGACATTTGCGCTAAGGCTGCTGGGCTGCCGCTCTACCAATACATCGGAGCCTATCGCGAGCAGCTGCCCGTTTATGCCAGCGGCCTGTTCCATACCTCGGAACAGGAGTATGTTGATGAGGCACTCTACTATCAGGAGCGCGGCATCAAGTGTTATAAGGTTCATCCACCGGGCCCCATCGAAACCGATATGCGTATTCACGAGAAACTCAGAAAGGCGGTTGGCGACGACTTCGGGCTGATGAGCGACCCTGTAGCAGAATACACGCTTGACGAGGCTATCCGCGTTGGCCGACAACTGGAGCGACTCGGCTATATTTGGCTGGAGGAACCATTCCGCGATTTCGAGTTGTACAAGTACTCACAATTGTGCCGTGCGCTGGACATTCCTATTGCCGCAACTGAGACAACGCGTGGCTGTCACTGGGGTGTGGCACAAGTTATCAACCAGCAGGCCGCCGATATTGTGCGCGCCGATGTGTCGTGGAAATGCGGTATTACGGGCACACTGAAGATAGCCCATTTGGCCGAGAGTTTTGGGTTAAACTGCGAGATTCACACTACAACGATGAATTACATGGATGTGGTCAATCTGCATGTCTCCTGTGCCATCCGCAACTGCAAATGGTTCGAATATTTTGTCCCCGAGGAGGATTTCCAGTTCCCTATGAAAGGGCTGTTACCTATCGACGGCGAGGGCATGATAACCGTCCCCAAGGCTCCCGGTGTCGGCGTAGAGCTCGACTGGGACCTCATCAAAAACAATTGCGTATCATACAAAACACTAACACTATAAGACTATGAAAGGCTATCTGCGCAAGGATGGGCGGAAAGGCATCCGCAACTTGGTAGTTGTCACCTACCTCGTGGAGTGCGCCCATCATGTGGCTTCACGCATTGCCCAGCATTACCAACAAGAGGAGGTACACCTTATCGGATTCAGCGGCTGCGCACCCAACAACTATGCTGAACTGATGATGCAACGGCTCTGCACCCATCCCAACGTAGGTGCCGTACTGTTGGTATCGCTGGGCTGCGAGAATTTCCAGCGCGAACGGCTGCTACACGACATCCAAGACAGCGGACGGCCTGCAGAACTTATTGTCATTCAAGAGGAGGGCGGCACCATGCCTGCTATTGAGCAAGGCATCCGCGCAGTAGGTACCATGTTGCGCAACATAGCCGATATTCCGCAAGTAGACATCCAGTGGAGCGACCTCGTTATCGGTACCGTCTGTGGCGGCAGCGACGGCTATAGCGGCATCACTGCCAACCCCTCCGTAGGCGCTACGTTCGATTGGCTGGTCGACCATCAAGCTACGTGCATTTTCGAGGAACCAGGCGAACTTATCGGCTGCGAAGACCTGTTGCGCCAGCGTGCCGCCAATTCTGAATTGGGCGAACAACTCTACAACTGCATTGTCAAGGCCGACAAATACTATAAGCAGATGGGACACGACAGTTTTTCTGCTGGCAATGCCACAGGCGGACTGACCACCATTGAGGAGAAGTCGCTCGGCTCGTACTGCAAAAGCGGCTCGCGTCCCGTTCAAGGCCTCACCTACCCAGCGCTTCCCCCCACCGATAAGGGCTTGTGGATGATGGATGTTGTGCCCGATGGCGAGGCGCGCTGGGGCTTCCCCAACATCAACGACAATGCCGAAATCATGGAGATGGCGGCCTGCGGCTGTCACTTGGTGCTCTACACCACAGGGCGTGGCTCCGTAGCAGGCAGCGCCATATCGCCCGTCGTCAAGGTCTGTTCTAATCCCGACACCTATCAGCGTATGCAGGACGATATGGACATCAATGCTGGAGCCATCGTTACACAAGGTCTTAACTTTGAGGACATCCGCGACCAGATTCTTGAGTGCATCCGTCAGACTGCCTCGGGCACTCCCACCCGTTCCGAGGCTCTCGGCCATCGGGAGTATGCCCTCACTTACAAGTTCTTTCGCTGCACGAATTAAGTCCTCATATCCCCTTTCTCACAAAACGGCACTTTGTTGCCATATAGCGATAATTTGATATATAATTATTCTCGTATTATAAAAATGCTTATCCTTGTTTTATAAGATAAGAGTCTTCAGATATTTTAATTTTTCATTCTGATGAAAAAGCAGGTAAAGTATAGCTATTGCATAAACGAGAACAACCAGCTGGTTCACATTAAAGAAATAACAAATGAAACCAGACATAACCATAAGTTACTTTGTCTGGAATGTGGACAAGAAATGGTAGCTAATCTCGGCACTAAAAAGGCTTGGTATTTCTCTCATAAAGCTAATACCGCCTGCAACGGAGAATCGTATCTTCATAAATTGGCAAAGCGCAAAATCCGAGAGAAATTTCTGTCCTCAGATAGCTTTCCAATAACTTTTACAAAAAATGTTCCATGCAATCAGAAAGACACATGCCCATTCTATCATGATTCTTCTTGTAAAACAATAGGTGTTTCTATTTCCAGAGATCTCAAGATTTGGAAAGATAAAACGCTATATGACACTTGCCAAGAAGAATGCAAAGTTGGAGAATTTCGTCCAGACCTTTTGTTATCTTATTCAAAAGAACCAGAAAGACCCTTGATTTTCATTGAGATTTACATAAGTCACAAATCAGAGGAGTCAAAATTAAAATCAGGATATAAGATCATAGAAACTACACAACTTAGGTCCGAAGATGATATAGAAGACATTATCAGCAGAGGATTTGTTGAAGAGGAAAGGGGGAATTGTATATTACATAATTTTAATCCCGAACTGCCATCCATAAAAAAAGATGATGTACCTATAGAAAGGTTTGTTCTTTTTAAGAATGGTGCTGCGCGTGTATACAAGGCGCATGATTATATTGTATATTGTGAGGACCTGCATAGGAAACTTCACCCCGATTCTGCCTATGAACTGAATCTGAAAGAATTTGGTGTTGAATTATGGGGAGAAAATGTCAATAATAACACTCTAAATTCTTACGAATCGGGGCTTATTTATCTGATAAAGAAAAAAGGGTTGTCTATAAAGAATTGCTTTCTATGTAAATATAGAAAGTATAACGACGCTTATGACCGTTTTATTTGCATCCGTTACAAATCACTTGGTCCAAATTTTAAGTTTCCAAAACAGACGATGGCGGCCAACTGCCACTATTACGAATTAGACCCGGACAAGATGAATCACCCCTTATCAGAACTGGAAAAGATTTGCTCGGAAGTAGAGAATACATAAATTAGTTGCTCAACCTCGACCGCCTTCCCAACGGTTGGGCGATGGAGTGTGTATAGTCCGCACCCATGACGTGGATAGTCCGCGTTAAGGGTGTGGATAGTCCGCGTTAAGGGTGTGGATAGTCC
>JAFLSF010000002.1:0-17829 GCA_022511045.1 Prevotella sp. | reverse complement strand
CGTTAAGGGTGTGGATAGTCCGCGTTAAGGGTGTGGATAGTCCGCGTTAAGGGTGCGGATAGTCCGCGTTAAGGGTGCGGATAGTCCTCTCTTTTCGAGTCCTAAAAGCGCAAAATATAGTTAATATATGTATGGCGTGCGCACGATTCTCACAATAAATGATTATCTTTGCAGGATAAAATTAAAAAGGACTATTATATTTCGCAACTCATGTTTAATAAAGATACTTACATCAGACGACGGAAAGAACTGAAACAGCTTGTGGGAGAGGGCGTTATCGTGCTCTTTGGCAACAATGAGGCACCTGCCAACTATCCTGCCAACTGCTATGCCCCCATGCGACAGGATTCGACGTTCCTATACTATTTCGGCCAACATCGCGACGGGCTGGTAGGTATCATTGATATTGACAACGACGAGGAGTGGCTGTTGGGCGACGACATTGACGTAGAGGACATTGTGTGGATGGGCTTTACCCCCAGCGTCAGCGATTTGGCTGCCGAGGTTGGTGTCACACACACTGCCCCTCTGAAAGAGTTGGGAAAGAGGGTTAGCAGCAAGTCGGTCCATTTCCTGCCGCCTTACCGACACGACACGAAAATACAAATTATGGACCTGCTGGGAATACACCCCTCCAAACAACGCGAGGCGGCCTCTGAGCGGCTTATCAAGGCCGTCGTCAAGATGCGCGCCACAAAGGAACAGCAGGAGATTGATGCCATAGACCGCGCTTGTAATGTGGGGTATGCTATGCACACTACAGCCCAACTGTTGGTGAAACCTGGGGTGACAGAACGCTTTATCGGCGGACAGGTGGACGGAATAGCCCGCAGTCTGGCCAGTGGCGTGAGTTTTGCCACCATTTTCTCACAACATGGCGAAATTATGCACGGCAACCCGTCGGAGGCTCCTTTGGAAGCAGGACGGCTGGTGCTGTGCGACGCGGGTTGCGAACTGGACGACTACTGTTCTGACCACACCCGAACTATGCCTGTCACAGGACGCTTCAGCCAACAACAATTAGAGATATACAGCATTGTGGAGGCTTGTCACGACTATGTTTTAGAAGTTGCCAAGCCTGGCGTGCGCTACATGGATGTTCACTTTGCCGTATGCCGCCTGATGACGGAGCGACTGAAAGAGTTGGGACTGATGAAAGGTGACACCGATGAGGCCGTCCATGCTGGAGCCCATGCGATGTTCTTGCCTCACGGACTGGGGCACATGATGGGTATGGACGTTCACGATATGGAGGGATTAGGCCAGACCTATGTGGGATTTGACGAGGAGACGCGCCCAAATCTGGAACAGTTCGGCACGAATTGCTTGCGTATGGGTCGTAAACTGGAGGAAGGTTTCGTAGTGACAGACGAGCCTGGCATTTACTTCATACCCGCTCTCATTGACGAATGGCGAGCCAGCGGACACTGCAAGGAGTTTATCTGCTTCGACAAAGTTGAGGCATATAGAAATTTTGGCGGCATACGCATTGAGGATGATGTGCTGATAACACATGATGGTTGTCGATTTTTAGGTGACCAGCGCATCCCCTATCATCCGCAGGAACTGGAAGAGTTCATGGCCAACAATGCCCGTTAACAGTCGTCGCGTTCCTTTCGCCACCAAAGAGTGAGTATTGCCACAAATCAAATCATAAATTAAGAATAATTACAAAAAAGATAAAAGCTATGAAGAAAATCATGACATTTGCGCTGCTGGCTCTAATAGCCTTAGGCGCACAGGCTGAGGAGAAAAAAGACTCGGTCGCAAAGAAAAACAAACCAGTATTCACCGTTATCAAGCAAAACCCCATCAGCTCGATTAAGGACCAGAACCGCTCAGGCACGTGCTGGGACTACTCTACCCTCTCGTTCTTCGAGTCTGAGATTCTGAAAGCCACAGGCAAGGAGTACGACCTCTGCGAGTCGTTCGTGGCCAACAAGACATACATGGAACGGGCCATTCAGGTTGTACGTTTTCACGGAGACTGCCAGTTTGCTCAGGGAGGAAGCGCTGAGGATGTGCTGGCCACGCTGAAGACACACGGTATCTGCCCCGAGGACGCAATGCCTTTCCCGGGCTCTCTGTACGGTGACTCACTAAACAATTTCAACGAGTTCTTCTCTGTGCTGAGTCCGTATGTTGAGAGCGTTGCCAAGAGTTCTGCAAAGAAACTTTCGGGACAATGGAAAGTAGGATTGCAGGGTATCTTGGATGCCTATTTAGGCAAGTGTCCCGAGGAGTTTACTTACGAGGGCAAGAAATACACCCCGAAATCGTTTGTTGAGAGTCTTGGTCTCAATTTGGACGATTATGTAAGCATTACCAGCTATACCCACCATCCTTTCTACACATCGTTTGCTGTAGAGGTACAGGACAATTGGCGTTTCCCACACAGCTATAACTTGCCTATGGACGAGATGATGCAAGTGATTGACAACGCCATAGACAAGGGTTACACTGTAGCTTGGGGCGGCGACGTGTCGGAGGAAGGTTTTACCCGTCAAGGACTAGCCTACGCCATAGATGACAAGAAGACACAGAGCCTGCAAGGAAGCGATATGGCCAAATGGCTGAAGATGTCACCCGCTAAAAAACGTGACATCATTGACTCGCTGGGTTGCACTGTACCCGAAATAGTCCCCACACAGGAAATGCGCCAAGAGCGCTTTGACAACTGGGAACTGACCGACGATCATGGTATGCTGATTTTCGGCGTAGCCAAGGACCAGAATGGTAAGGAGTACTATATGGTGAAAAACTCGTGGGGTGAGACTGGTGACTACAAAGGTATCTGGTACATGACCAAGACTTTCATCGCCGCCAACACGATGGATTTCCTCATCAACAAGAATGCAATTCCCAAAGACATCCGCAAGAAACTGGGACTGTAAATTCTGAACAAGAAAGACCGTTTTCACTTACAGACAAGCGAAAATGCAATTCAAGTGGAATTACGAGCCACCCACTACAGAACGTCAGGAAACTGCTAAGGAACTGGCCGAGAAAATTGGCATGAGTCCTATATTGGCAGGCCTACTCATTCAGCGAGGCATTAAGACAGAGAGCGCTGCCAAGCGTTTCTTCCGTCCCATGCTGAATGAGTTGATAGACCCTTTCTTGATGAACGACATGGATGTGGCAGTAGACCGGCTGAACGACGCTATGGGGCGCAAGGAGCGTATCATGGTGTATGGTGACTATGACGTTGACGGCTGCACGGCTGTAGCGTTGGTCTATAATTTCTTGCAACAGTTTTACTCCAACATTGACTACTACATTCCCAACCGCGAGGAAGAAGGCTACGGCGTAAGTCGGAAAGGAATAGCATTTGCTGCAGAGACGGGGGTCAAGCTTATCATCGTGCTGGACTGCGGTATCAAGGCTATTGATGAAATAGCATACGCTAAGCAACAAGGCATTGACTTTATCATTTGTGACCATCATGTACCCGATGAGATAATGCCCCCAGCTGTAGCCATTCTCAATCCCAAGCGCCCAGACTCCTCCTATCCGTTTAAGCACCTTTGCGGTTGCGGCGTGGGCTTTAAGTTCATGCAAGCCTTTGCAAAGAACAACGGTATTCCTTTCTCGCGGCTTATTCCGCTGTTGGACTTCTGTGCTGTCAGCATTGCATCTGACCTTGTACCCGTAGAAGGCGAGAATCGCACACTGGCCTTTCACGGACTGAAACAACTAAACCAAAATCCTTGTATCGGACTAAAAGCTATTGTCGAAATCTGCGGACTTACGGGACGGGAACTTACCATGAGTGACATTGTCTTCAAGATAGGCCCCCGCATCAATGCCTCAGGACGTATGATGAATGGGCGTGAGGCCGTAGACCTGCTGATAGAGCGTGACCTGCATAAGGCACTCATCATGGCAGCACGCATCAACGAACTGAACGAGCAACGTAAGGATGTAGACAAACAAATGACTGAAGAGGCCAACGAAATTGTGGCACGTCTGGAAAGCCAACAGCACATGCAGAGTATTGTGCTCTACGACGAGGGTTGGAAGAAAGGCGTGGTGGGCATTGTGGCTTCACGGCTAACAGAGTTGTACTTCCGCCCCACCGTAGTGCTAACCATCATTGACGGTATGGCCTCTGGCTCAGCCCGTTCGGTTGCAGGCTTTGATATTTATGATGCTGTAAAGTCGTGTCGCGACTTGCTGGAGAACTTTGGCGGACACACTTATGCTGTAGGACTGACGCTCAAGCAGGAAAATATCCCCGAGTTTCGACAACGTTTCCAGCAATATGTTAGCAACCATATACTGCCAGAACAAACCCAACAGACGCTGGACATTGATATGGAGTTGGACTTCCACCAGATTAACAAGCGCCTGCTGGGAGAGCTGAAACGACTGGCACCACACGGACCTGGCAACAGCAAACCTCTGTTCATCACACGCAATGTTTTTGACTACGGTACATCAAAAGTTGTAGGCCGCCATCAAGAGCATATTAAGTTAGAACTGGTAGACTCGAAGTCGGCAGTAGTTATGAATGGTATTGCATTTGGACAATCGGCAGCCGTACAATACATCAAGTCAAGGCGCTCGTTCGACATTGTATACACCATAGAGGAGAACACCTACAAGAGGGGTGAGGTGCAATTGCAGATAGAAGACATCCGTCCCTCAACGGACGAGCAATCGTAGGACTGACACCAAAGATGAGCACCTTTAGGGAAATCTTAAAGCAATACTGGGGCTACGACAACTTTCGTGGAATCCAGCAGGAGATTATTGAGTCTATAGGCCAAGGACAAGATACTTTAGGACTGATGCCCACAGGTGGTGGAAAGAGTATTACGTTTCAAGTGCCAGCTTTGGCTATAGAGGGTGTGTGTATAGTCATTACTCCACTCATAGCACTGATGAAAGACCAAGTGCGACACTTGCGACAAAGAGGGATTCTGGCAGATGCCATCTATTCTGGAATGGAACGTGACAATATCCTGCGTATACTTGAAAATTGTATACTTGGACGCACCAAGTTTTTGTATGTATCACCCGAACGATTAGGTAGCGAACTTTTTGTCACAAAACTGCGCCATATCCGCATATCGTTTATAACTGTAGACGAGGCTCATTGCATTTCGCAATGGGGCTATGATTTCCGTCCCAGCTATCTCGAGATAGCCACTATCCGAACTTTCTTTCCCGACACTCCCATATTAGCGCTGACAGCAACAGCAACTCCCAAAGTCATTGCTGATATTTGCGACAAACTTTCCATAAAATCAGGGGAATCTAGTTTCCGTGTCTTCCGCATGTCGTTTGAACGGAAGAATCTGACCTATATTGTACGGAATACTGCTGATAAAATACGTGAATTGACGAACATACTAACTCACAACACAAAAGGGTCAGCTATCGTCTATGTGAGGAGCCGAAGACGTTCGAAAGAGATTGCCGACTATCTTTGTGAGATGGGCTTCAGCGCCACTTATTATCATGCAGGACTGGAGCTTTCTGTAAAAGATAGCCGACAAAGTAACTGGCAACAGGACAAAGTGCGCATCATAGTGGCTACTAATGCTTTTGGAATGGGTATTGACAAGCCCGACGTTCGACTAGTTATACATTACGACAGCCCAGACTCCATTGAAGCTTATTTTCAAGAAGCAGGAAGAGCTGGTCGTGACGGACAACAGGCATACGCCATCATGTTGTACAACAATAGCGACAATGCAAAATTGACTAAACGTATTGACGATACTTTCCCTCCCAAAGACTATATACGGCAAGTATATGGACACTTGGCTTACTACTATCAAATAGCAATAGGAGATGGGTACGGTATCATGCGTGAATTTAACATTGACCAGTTCTGTCAACGCTTTCACCATTTCCCTATTCGCGTACATAGTGCTTTGCAGATTCTTAGCCGCGCAGGATATATTGAATATGACGAGGCGCCCAACCAACAGGCCAGAGTGCATTTTCGATTGGAGCGCCACGAGTTATACCGTCTAAACGGCCATGCTCCCAATGAAGAACGAGTTATCGTTACATTGCTGAGAAACTATGGAGGTCTGTTTGCTGATTTCGGATATATAGATGAGGCTTTTGTAGCCCAACAGAGTGGTATGCAACCAGCCGATTTACATGAGGTATTAAAATCGCTTTCACGGAAACACATTATTGAATATATTCCCCGACAACAGACCCCTACGATTCGCTACTTACAGCGACGAGAAGATGATACGCACATCTTACTCACTCCTGAGGTTTACGACAAGCGATTAAAGCAATACGAGGAACGCATACATTATATGCAGCAATATTTACGACGTCAAGATCATTGCCGCTCACGCTTGTTATTAGAGTATTTTGGTGAGATAAAGGCTCACAATTGTGGTCAATGCGACGTTTGCCATAATAGAAAGACAGAAAAAGGTCAACAAGCACAACAAGCTATTCTTGCATTGATAAGTGACAGAAAGCAGCATCACATAACAGAACTTCATCGTCTGTCTCTACCCACACCAGAAATTGATGCAGCATTGAACATCCTTATCCATGAGGAACTCATCAGACAAGAAAATGGATTTCTCATAAAAAATTACTAAGGCCTGCGAAAAGACTCTTGTATGGCTTAGTCTTTTTATAATTCCCACAAAATATTGCACAAAAAGTTTGTGAATGTGCAGAGAAATAATTACCTTTGCACAAAATTTCAATAATTGTGCAATGAATAACATACCAAGTTTCAATTCGTATATTGAAAAAGCCATTACAGAAAACTGGCTGCTTGATGCATTGACTGATTACAAAGGAGCTACTTTGCAATATCATGATGTAGCTCGAAAAATTGAAAAGCTACATATTATGATGGAGGCAACAGGAGTACAGCGTGGGGACAGAATTGCCGTTTGCGGAAGAAACTCTGCCCATTGGGCTGTAGCTTTTTTGGCCACATTAACCTATGGTGCCGTTATTGTACCTATTTTACATGAATTCAATGGGGAACAGATTCATAACATTGTCAATCACTCCGAATCGAAATTACTTTTTGTGGGTGACTACATCGTCAATATTATCACTCCTGAAGATATGCCTCATTTGGAGGGGATCTTCAATCTCCCAGACTTCTCCCTACATACTTCGCGAAACGAGAAACTGACAAATGCTCGCGAAAAACTAAACGCATTATTCGGACAAAAATATCCCAACGCTTTTCGTAAAGATGATATTTGTTGGTATAAAGATACCCCAGAAGAACTTTGCATGATTAATTATACCAGCGGCACCACAGGATTCTCAAAAGGGGTAATGCTCCCCTATCGTGCGTTGTGGAGTAATGTTGATTTCTGCCAACAGCAATTGGGAGTCCACATGCCGAAATATAGCAATACGCTGAGTATACTTCCTATGGCTCACATGTATGGTATGGCCTTCGAATTTCTATTCCCTTTCTGTTCTGGTTTTCATCTCCATTTCCTCACTCGACTGCCCTCTCCTGCTGTTATTGCTGAGGCTTTTGAGGAAGTGAGACCAGACATTATAATAGCAGTACCGCTTATTGTCGAGAAGATAATTCGCAAGCGAATATTCCCCAAAGTACAAACTAATGCAACAAAACTGCTGCTCCAAATGCCTGTAGTACAGAAAAAGGTCCGTGAGCGTATACGCCAAGAAGTATGTACTGTTTTCGGCGGACGTGCCTACGAGGTAATTGTAGGTGGAGCACCGCTAAATCAAGAAATAGAGCAGTTCCTTAAAAGCATTGATTTCCCCATTACTGTAGGGTATGGTACTACTGAGTGTGCTCCGCTTATATCATTTAGCGACCACAGTAACTTCGTTCCTGGTTCTTGCGGTACACAGGTCGACCACATGGAAGTAAAAATTCTGTCACCAAACCCACAAAACATGGAAGGCGAAATCGTTTGTCGCGGTACTAATGTTATGTTAGGCTACTACAAGAACGAGGAGGCTACTCAACAAGTATTAGACAAGGACGGATGGTACCATACAGGCGACCTCGCCACTATGTCAAACGATGGTCACATATTTATTCGCGGACGACTGAAAAATATGTTATTGGGAGCTAATGGACAGAATGTTTATCCCGAAGAGATAGAAGACAAACTCAACTCTATGGCGTTGGTCAGCGAGAGCCTCATCGTACAGCGTGACAATCATTTAGTGGCTCTCGTCTATCCCGATATGGACGAAGCCAATGATATGCAACTGACCTCAGAGGACTTACAAAATGTTATGGAACAAAACCGTCAGGAGTTGAATGCCCAACTACCTATATATAGCAAACTGCAAGCCATCGAATTGCAGGACGAGGAGTTTCAGAAGACTCCCAAAAAGAGCATTAAACGTTATTTATATAAATAAGGTATTATGGAAAACATACCCAGCTTTAATCAGTTGATTCAGCAAAGTATTATTGACAATTGGCATCTTGATGCCCTGACTGACTACAAAGGAGCCACCCTACAATATCATGATGTAGCTCGCAAGATAGAGAAATTACACATATTGTTTGAGAATAGTGGTATAGAAAAAGGCGATAAAATAGCATTATGTGGACGTAACTCCAGCCAATGGGCTGTAGCCTTTCTCGCCACGCTAACTTATGGAGCCGTAGCAGTACCCATTCTCCATGAATTCATGCCCGAACAGATTCATAATATTGTTAATCACTCTGATGCAAAACTGCTGTTCGTTGGAGATCAGGTAGCTACGGAGATTGACCCCACCAAAATGCCCAATCTGGAGGGTATCATCAATAATCCCGACTATTCGCTGTTACTTTCACGTACAGACAAATTAACCTATGCTCGTGAGCATCTTAACGAACTTTACGGCAAGAAGTTTCCCAAATATTTCCGCAAGGAGCACGTAAGCTACTATATTGAGCAAAGCGGTAAGGAACTAGCAATGATTAACTACACCAGCGGAACAACTGGATTTTCGAAAGGTGTTATGGTGCCCTATAGGGCTCTGTGGTCAAACTTTGACTTTGCAGTACATGTGCTAGGAAACATTATCGGAAAAAGTGACCGCATCATCAGCATCCTGCCTATGGCTCACATGTATGGTATGGCTTTCGAATTTATCTTTGAGTTCTTGTACGGCTGTCACGTATACTACCTTAACCGCACACCCTCTCCCGCCATTATCGCACAAGCTTTCGCAGAAATCAAACCCAAAATTATCATCGCCGTTCCTTTAGTTATTGAGAAGATTATCCGAAAGAAAGTGTTCCCAAAGATTCAGAACAACCGTATGCGCCTGCTACTTTCTATGCCCGTCATCTCGAAAAAGATACGCGAGCGTATTTGTCAGGAGGTCATAAAAGCATTCGGTGGCGAGTTCTATGAGGTGATTATCGGTGGGGCAGCTTTCAATCAAGAGGTTGAGTCATTTCTTAAAAAGATAGAATTCCCTTATACCGTAGGCTATGGTGCAACCGAGTGTGCACCTATTATCTGCTACCGAGATTGGCACACCTTTGCACAAGGCTCTTGTGGGCAGGAAGCCTATCACATGAAAGTAAAAATAGACTCACCAGACCCAGCCAATCAGCCCGGCGAAATCCTGGCCAAGGGTCTGAACGTTATGTTGGGCTATTATAAGAACGAGGAGGCTACGCGAGAGACTATTGACAAAGATGGATGGTACCACACAGGCGACTTGGGTACTATGGACGCTGACGGTAATGTTTACATTAATGGTCGCTCCAAAAATATGCTTTTAGGCCCTAATGGGCAAAACATCTATCCAGAAGAGATTGAGGATAAACTCAACTCAATGACTATGGTTGTCGAAAGTATTATCGTACAGCGTGACAATAAGCTCGTAGGATTAGTATATCCTGATTATGATGAAGCCAAAAACATGAACTTCAACGAGCAAGATATTGCTGGTATCATGGAACAGAACCGCGTCACGCTAAACGAGCAGTTACCTGCTTATGAAAAAATAGTCGAAATTGAAATCCACACTGAAGAATTTGAGAAGACTCCAAAGCGTAGCATCAAACGCTTCCTTTACAAATAAAGGCGAAGCATAACAGCGGAGTTTGCCCATATTTATACAAAGCGAGGATAAAATTTCCCCGCTTTTCTTTTGCTGTTTGCCGAAATTGCATTATCTTTGCTGCACCGATGGAATAAATCCCCATTTGTCAAGGGGTACCGTCGGTAAGATAAATTGCATAGAAATATGAAAGTACTAAAATTCGGCGGAACGTCCGTAGGTTCCGTAAAAAGCATTCTTAGCTTAAAAAAAATTGTAGAGACAGAGGCTCGGACACAACCTGTTATTGTAGTAGTCAGTGCCCTTGGAGGCATTACTGACAAGTTAATAACCACTTCTCATTTGGCATTGAAAGGCGATGAGCATTGGAAAGAGGAATTCGATGCGATGGTCAGTCGTCACCACCAAATGATAGACACAATCATCACCGATTCCCATAAACGTGTAAACTTATTCAATAAGGTTGACCAATTATTTGAGCAACTACGTAGCATCTATTATGGTGTATTCCTCATTCATGATTTGAGTAATAAGACCCAAGATGCTATTGTGTCTTATGGCGAACGCCTATCGTCAAACATTGTGGCTATGCTCTTGAAGAACGGAGTACGTATGAACAGTCGTGACTTCATTCGTACCGAGCGGAAAAACGGCAAACACATGCTTGATGCAGAACTAACCAGCAATCTGGTACGCGAAGCCTTTAATCAAGTATATTGTAATTCTACCACACCCAATAGAACGATAGCAGTTGTCCCTGGTTTTATCAGTCGCGACCGCGATTCTGGTGAAACGACGAATCTTGGGCGAGGCGGCTCCGACTATACCGCAGCCATCATAGCTGCAGCACTCAACGCCGAAGTTTTGGAGATATGGACAGATGTTGACGGCTTTATGACAGCAGACCCTCGCATTATTAAGACAGCCTATACCATCAATGAACTTTCGTATATTGAGGCTATGGAGCTTTGTAATTTCGGTGCCAAAGTCATCTATCCACCTACTATATATCCTGTTTGCATCAAAAAAATACCTATTAAGGTCAAAAACACTTTCAATCCTGAGCACCCAGGAACCCTTATCAAAGACCATATTGAGAATGACCGCAAGCCTATCAAAGGTATTTCGAGTATCAAGGGTACTACGCTTATCACAGTGACGGGTCTTTCTATGGTGGGCGTCATTGGCGTCAACCGCCGCATCTTCACCACCCTTGCAAACAAAGGCATTTCGGTTTTTATGGTCAGTCAGGCATCTTCTGAGAACTCTACGTCCATTGGCGTACAAGATGAGGAAGCACAAGCCGCCGTTGAGGTACTGAATCAAGAATTCCAGAAAGAAATTGAGACTGGAGCCATGTTTCCAATGCACGCCGAGAGCGGATTGGCCACTATTGCTATCGTTGGCGAGAACATGAAACACACGCCTGGCATTGCTGGAAAACTGTTCGGCACATTAGGTCGTAGCGGTATCTCTGTTATTGCTTGCGCTCAAGGAGCCTCTGAAACAAACATTTCATTTGTCGTAGATGGCCGTTTCTTACGCAAGTCACTCAACGTGCTACACGACTCATTCTTCCTCTCTGAATATAAGGTGCTCAATCTCTTTATTTGTGGTGTGGGCACTGTAGGTAGCATGCTTATTGAACAAATTCGCAAACAATACAGCGAATTGATGCAACGCAACGGTCTAAGGCTTAATGTCGTGGGCATTGCTTCCTCCAAAGCAGGCATTTACAATCGTGATGGCATTGACTTGGAACACTACAAGGAGATGTTACAAGCACCAGAGGCACAAGGTGTCAATCTCAAGGAGGAGGTTATCGGCATGAACATTTTTAACTCGGTCTTCGTCGATTGTACCGCCAGCAAGGATATTGCAGCCCTCTACCAAACATTTCTCGAACACAACATCAGCGTCATTGCTGCCAACAAGATAGCCGCCTCCAGCGATTACGACAATTATATACGCCTTAAAAATACTGCTCGCGACCGAGGTGTATGGTTCCGCTACGAGACAAACGTAGGTGCAGGTTTACCCATCATCGGCACAATCAATGACCTGCGTAACTCGGGCGATGCTATACTCAAGATAGAGGCTGTGCTTTCTGGTACGCTCAATTTCATCTTCAATGAGCTCAATGCCAATGTTCCTTTTTCTGAGACTGTGCGACGAGCTAAAGAGCAAGGCTATAGCGAGCCCGACCCACGCATTGACCTTAGCGGAACGGATGTTATCCGAAAATTGGTAATTTTGACCCGCGAGGCTGGTTATAAGGTAGAACAACAGGACGTTGAGAAACATCTGTTTGTACCTAATAATTATTTAGAAGGCTCGGTTGACGATTTCTGGCAGTTGCTGCCCGCTTTAGATGCAGGATTTGAGCGCCGCCGACAGAAACTAGAGGCCGAGGGAAAGCGCTGGCGTTTCGTAGCCACAATGGAGCACGGAAAGACTAATGTATCTTTAAAAGAAGTAGATAGTACGCATCCTTTCTACAATTTGGAGGGCTCCAACAACATTGTATTGCTCACCACTGAGCGTTATAAGGAGTACCCCATGCAGATTCAAGGCTATGGTGCTGGTGCTTCTGTCACTGCGGCTGGGGTCTTCGCTAATATCATGAGTATCGCTAATATATAAATACCATGAAACACCTCATTATATTAGGTGACGGCATGGCCGACTATAAAGTGCAAAGGCTCGGTAACAAAACACCATTACAATATGCCCGTCCCAAATACATGGACCGTCTGGCCCGCGAAGGTCGTTGTGGCCGCCTCATCACTATTCCTAAAGGATTTCCCCCTGGTTCAGAGGTAGCCAATACCACTATACTTGGCTATGACCTCAACACGGTTTACGAAGGTCGCGGTCCTTTGGAGGCAGCCTCTATAGGCTACGAAATGGCCAACGACGATATGGCTATCCGCTGTAATCTCATCACTTTAGAAGACGGAAAGATTATTACTCACAACGGCGGTAATTTGGCGACTGAGGATGCCGACATGCTGATTAAATATCTCAATGAAAACCTCGCCGCTCCCATCAATCATGAGGCAGGTTGTGAGCGCGTCAAATTCATCACTGGTATTCAATACCGCCACCTGCTCGTCATCAAAGGCGGTTCCAAACATATTGTCTGCGCTCCCCCCCACGACCATCCCAACGAGCTTTGGCAACCACTACTTGTAAAGGCCAAACCGCTTCCTGACGATTGCACTACAGTAACGTCCAATAAAATAGGTCGTCTCTCTCCACAGGCCACCGCCGACCTGCTGAACACGCTTATCTTACGTTCACAGGAACTATTAGCCCACCATCCATACAACCTTAGTAAGGCTAAACTCCATGAGCGACAAGCCAACAGCATCTGGCCTTGGAGCGGCGGCTATCGTCCCCAGATGCAAACGCTGATGCAGCAATTTTCCCAAATCAAGAGTGGTGCTGTTATCTCTGCCGTCGACCTTATTCGCGGCATCGGTCACTATGCAGGATTGCGCATTATCGAGGTAGCTGGGGCTACAGGATTGGCCAATACCAATTACGAAGGTAAGGCGAAGGCAGCTATCGACGCTTTACAAACAGACGACTTTGTCTTCGTACACGTTGAGGCAACTGACGAAGCAGGACATGACGGCGACATAGATCTCAAGTTAAAGGCTATTGATTTTCTGGATCAACGCCTTATTCGTCCTATCCTTGAGGCCATCTGGCAAATGCAAGAGCCTGTATGCGTAGCCATTTTGCCCGACCATCCAACTCCAGTCGAGTTGCGTATTCACGTCAACGAACCCGTACCATTCCTTATTTGGCATAAGGGTATTGAGCCAGACGAAGTACAATTTTATGACGAAGAATCGTGTACCAAAGGTAGTTACGGTCTATTGCACCTTAATGAATTCATGCAGGCTTTCATGCGCATAGGGGCATAAAAAACACAAAGCCCTGATACTTGACTTATGTTAATAAAGTGGCGTTCTATGTTATAAAACGTCATTAAATTTGGCCAATTCGAGAAAAGGCCGTACCTTTGTGCTCGCAAACAATAGCATAGCAAGTGAATGTCTCGTGGTGAGATGGCTGTGCTTAAAGGATAACAATTATGAGAAAATTCGCTAAGAATGTATGTTTAACATGCATGATGATGTTAGTCTTCGCAGAGGCTTCGGCTGGCGAAACTAAAGAAACGAAGCGCTCAACATTTGACTGGAATCCTGTCATTGATGCGATTATCAAGGTAGAGAGCGAAGGGAACGCCCAAGCCGTAGACAAGAGCGGCAAGTCGTGTGGCATCCTGCAAATAACTCCAATCCTCATCAAGGAATGTAATCGTATACAGAAGCTACGTAAGAGCAGCCGCCGATACACATTGGCCGACCGTTTCAACGTAGAGAAATCAAAGGAAATGTTCCTGTTATACCAGTCATTTTACAACCCGCACAACAACGTAGAGCAGGCCATTCGCTCATGGAACGGCGGAATGAACTACACCAAGCGGGGTACTCAAAGGTACTTTGAGAAGGTAATGAGCCAAATGAAGTAGAAAGAAACTTTATCTCTTCTAATAAAAACGCAGGTTCTCAGCAGAGCACCTGCGTTTTTCTAATGGCCTTGTTTCTTCTATAGACACAGCCAACAAATAATATACTGCAATTCATGGTTATTTCAGAGATTATGTTTAACTTTGCAGGAAAAATACCTTCACAAGATAATGAAAGAGAAAAAAGACCCCACTATCTTCACCAAAGAGGAATTTTTCCGTCGTTTAGATGAGGCCAAGCAAGACATCAACGACGGCAAAGGCCATTGCTTCTCTAATATAGAGGAACTGGATAGGTACATCAGAAGTTGAAGATGAAAAGTGTGAAATCCTTGAAACGTATTACCTCACAGAAAAAGACTATGAACGAGACTAACTATCTTTTGTCCTCTCCCGTTATGGCCGAAATCCTAAAACAGGGAAAGAAAGACTTACAGCAGGGAAATGGCGAGGTTGTACAATTGGAAGAGTTATGGAAATAATACTATCCCCCCACAAGCTTTAAGAATGATCTTAAATGATTTGTTCTCTTTGCATACGTTAGTAGTTAGTTATTAGCAAGTGTGTTACTCTCCTATCATTGCGATTCATGAAGCTAACCAAATATTCTTTAGTAAAGATGCGAATATTTATTCCTTTTTGATTATACAATCGAAAAATATATTCCGTATTTTTGATAACTAACATCCATTTAGCCTTACATCTGTAGATTAGATAATCAGCAAGACGTTTCTGATCTGTTTTTGTAAACTCGTTCTGTGCATAAGTACTAAACTCACTGTCATACGGAGGGTCCAAAAAGATAAAATCGTCTGATTGCGGTTCTACACATTCAAGAAACATCTCGAAGTCAAGATTATAAAGCGTAGTATTTTTGAAATGTTGTATCAAAGTGGCTGACTTATAAAATTGGAGTTTTTTTGCCATTGATTTTGAGTTATATGCAATACCGCCATAAGGAACATTAAAAGCACCATGTTCATTATATCTAAACATACTACTATATGAATAATTACGGATAAAAAGGAATAAGGCACAATGCAATATTCTGTCTTTCTGCTGCAAATCCTTATCATTATAGAGGTGACGAAAATACATATACAATGCACTTTTAATTGCCGCTTCTATATTGTTATTTAAGTCTTTCTCTGATAAAAGATGTTGCTTATTCTCAAGCACATTCATTCGCGTCATTTTTCTAAACAGGTTAATTTGCATTTCTTCCACCAATATTTTCTGATGTACCTCAAGAAACGAGCCAATAATTGTATGTATCTGCATTTCTTTTGTCTCACAGAATATATTTATAGCTTCTTTTAGCTGTCCCCTATCCAGAACATTTTTTGTATACTCCAAATATAGATCCCGTAGATACTTGTTTTCTTTAAAGAACACATGCGCCCTATCCCATGCATTTATTATTTCTTGAACTATATTAAAGAATTCGACATTTTGTTCTGCTATACATTGATATAATGCAATTAACTCATCCGAAAAGTCATTTACGTAGTACTGATTGGCAGTGACTGCCATAAAGACAGAACCCCCTCCAACAAACGGTTCTATATATTTATTAAAATGAGAAGGTATGTTTGGAAGAATGTATTTAAGTTCTTTTTCCTTGCCTCCTGGCCATTTTAATAAAGGAGGAAGTTTGGGTCGATTTTGAATTAGCAAAGTCGATTCCCATAAATTTTGTTCTATAATAGATTTATTCCCTCCCTTCTTGAGGTGTTCTTCATCAAATAATTTATTTTTCATTGTGTTAGGGTAAATATACATCCTTAATTCTGTCCAAAGCATCATTGATATAATGAGCATTTTTCTTGTACTCGTCAATGACTATATGGTATCCTTGATTAGACTTGCACACAAGATTCCAAAAGTCTTTGCTAATACACAATTCATCCTCTGCAAAAAACTGTCGTACTCTTCCCTGAGTCCAAGGCTTACCCTCACCATATCGATTATACGCGGTGGCAAAAAGAATCTTCACGTTCCCTTTATTTTTTATTTGATTGGTCAATATACAGTATTGTTCTAAAAGAGCTTCTTTCTCAGAACGTGCCTTTTTATTATCTAAATCACCACCTATTTTCAATTCTATCAGATAATGCTGATTTGTATCTTCATCTATTAGATAATAATCACTTTCGTGGCGTTTCTGAATAACAGCACCTTTCATTTCTGAGAGTCCAATATAGTCATTTGTTGATGGTATCATTGCATGTCGTTTGTATTTTTCCAATATTTCTGCAATATAATCAGTCTGCTTTCTATATAAGAATCCCTCAACGTGTTGGCTTACAGTATAATGTAGAGAGGCAATGTTAATTGCCATTCGTTCAAGCATATTACCAAGTGAACTATCTAAAGACCTTGCTAATGCTGAATAGTACTGGATTTCTGGTCCAAGCGCAGCTATAAATACATTATGAATCTTCATGTTAATTGTTCCGTCCTCATCATCTTTCTCTCTAATATGTCTATCAGAGAATCCAGATGCATAAGTTTGGACACACCCACTCACAATTGCTCGAATTGCTTTCTCGTTATTTACGGTTTCTTGCTCTCTGCCAATTTTATGAGAGCTTAATTGATATTGTCCTTGCTGATTAACATGTGGCATAAGTTGTCCGAATTATTGATTAACATATTGACACGAGTATTTAATGATGTCGACAGACACCAAATATGCGACAAAACATACCCGAGAATAGCACTGAGGGTACTGCCATTTTGTATTTCAGAATAATTCTTCATTGTTTGGAAGGAACATTAAGAACTCTGAACATTACGTTTGTGGATATAAAGAAAGCGCACCATCCTTAATGTTCTGAGTTCAGGTTGTTCCTTCCGAGTTCTACCTACACAATGATACTAAGAATTGGTACGCCTTTAAGGCGTATCTTTCCTTAGAGGCACATTGTGTTAGATCGTTTGGAAGGAACTATTTGAACTCGTTAACCTCTATGATTAGATACAGCTATCTATTTTTTCCACGATGTCTTGAAAAGTTACCTTATGGCTACTAATCGGCAACAAAAATAAACAAAAAATTTGAAACAGAGAAGAAAAGTAAGGTAAATTTATCAATTTACAATATAACTTTTTGCGAAACAACAAGAAACACCTATATTAACTCTCAAGATAGGAGAACCAACGAAGTGCCGACTCGTAAGCAACAAATCCCTGCTTCATTACCAACGAGGATAGGGCTCACCATTTGTATACCAGGAGTATACAGGTTGTATACGCCGTGTATACAAGTTGTA
>JAFLSF010000019.1 GCA_022511045.1 Prevotella sp. | reverse complement strand
GAGTATACAGGTTGTATACGCCGTGTATACAAGTTGTATTCCAGGGGTATACAAAGTGTATACATAGGGAAGACAAGGGGTATACTGCCTTCTCGTGATTAGTTTCTACGCTTGTCAATGGTGACAGGGAAGTAGCGACCGTAGGTTGCCATACGCCACAACCACTCTAAAGGACCAAAGCGGAACCTGAGCAGCCACAGGCGGCTACAAAGAATCTGCGACAAGAAAACAACGAAAGCCGTCAATTCTATGGCGGTAAGGCCGAATGTGGTGCCAAGTCCAAAGCCAATACCATAGAATAGTGCTATACCTATAAATGACTGAGAGATGTAATTGGAAAGGGCCATACGCCCTGGAGCTGCTAACCAACGGAAGACCATTGCACGCTGATTACGGAGATATAGAAGGCACAACCCTGTAACATAGGCAACAGCCAGAGGGATGACGCTGGAGGCATAAAGTACTGAATGTATCGTTTGTCCCCACAAATGCCCATGAGTGGCACTCCACCCATAGAGCAACGACATGGGTGTGCCTATGATTAACGTCCACAAAAAGATGGGTCGTAAAGGTAACTCTGAGAGTCGGGTATATAGTCGGTGCTTGCCGACAAGGTAGCCCAATATGAACAGGCCTAATACTTTCGGCAACCGATGACCTTCGACAAACTCCCAAAGGCGTTCGCAGGCTCCTTGCAGGAGGAAAGCAAACATCTGATTATAGTTTTCAGCGTCGCGTAACCACGTGGCAAAATTCTCCTCTGTAATGCCTTGTGCTGTGGCCACCTGCCACCATTGATTGTAAAACGGTGCCGCGAAATCTACACCACAGAACTCTGTCAGCGCATCGAGTCCCACAGGCATCAATATTAGTAGTAGGGCGATTATAAGCAGTGTACTATCCTTGAAATCAACGAACAAAGTCAGCAACAAGCCTCCTACGGCATAGAGCAGCAGTATGTCGCCACTCCAAACGAACATCAGATGCAGGAAACCTATCAAAACGAAAATGAACATACGCCGAAGAAAAAGCCGACGACTATGGCGTGCCAATATCAGCGAGAAACCAACGCCAAAGAGCAACGAGAAAATGGTGTAAAACTTGCCGTCGACCAATACGTACTGCCAATAGCGCACTACTCGGTCAATGCCTGCCGTAGGCAAAAGTGCCTGTTCGTCGGCACTTAGAAACGTCCATAGTGCAAACTCTGGAAAGTTTGCCAAAGCTATGCCCATCAACGCCAGTCCTCTCAATACGTCCAATATCAAATATCGCTCCCGTTCGGCTGTTGGTCCTTTCATTGTCATATTGGCTGCAAAGGTACAAAAGTTTTTCTAATTACCTCTTATGTTGATATAGAAAAGGCTACATTAAGCGAAACGCAATTATGCCAATACCGTAAGCGTCTTTCATCGCTCTAATCTTCTATTGACATAGCAAAAAAATAAGGTTCCTTACTTTCATTAAGGAACCTTATTTTCATATATAATTACCGTTTAATCTGCCAACTTTGCCTTTATCAATTCGCGATTGAGGCGGGCTATGTTCGAGATTGTCTCATTCTTTGGACAAACGGCTTCACAAGCACGGGTATTTGTACAGTTACCGAATCCCAACTCATCCATCTTGGCCACCATGTTCTTAACGCGGCGAGCAGCCTCAACACGACCTTGAGGAAGCAGTGCAAGCTGAGAAACCTTTGACGATACAAAGAGCATAGCAGAACCGTTCTTACAAGCGGCTACGCAAGCACCACAGCCAATACAAGAGGCACAATCCATAGCCTCATCTGCATCTTCCTTTGGAATGAGGATAGCATTGGCATCTTGAGCCTGACCTGTACGGATTGTGGTATAGCCACCAGCTTGGATTATCTTGTCGAAAGCGTTACGGTCAACCATACAGTCCTTGATGACAGGGAAACCAGCAGAACGCCAAGGCTCTACGGTAATAGTGTCGCCGTCGTTAAAGCGACGCATATAGAGCTGACAGGTCGTTGCACCACGTTCTGTCTTGCCATGAGGCGTACCATTGATATAGAGTGAACACATACCGCAAATGCCCTCTCGGCAATCGTGGTCAAATACGAAGGGCTCTTTACCCTCGTTAATGAGGTTCTCGTTGAGAATATCCAGCATCTCCAAGAATGAGGTATCATCTGGAATATCTTTCATCTCATAACTGTCGAAGTGACCCGTATCTTTCGGTCCATTCTGACGCCAAAACTTAATCGTAAATGAAATATTTTTAGCCATGTTCTTTAGTTCTTATAGTTACGGGTTTGTACTTTAATTGCTTCATACTCCAATGGTTCTTTGGTGAGTTCGGGCTCATTACCCTTGCCTTTATACTCCCAGCAACCTACATAGAAGTAGTTTTCATCGTCACGTTTAGCCTCGCCTTCTTCTGTCTGATATTCCTCGCGGAAGTGACCACCACAGGACTCATTACGAGAAAGGGCATCAAAGGCTACAAGCTGACCCATTGTGAAGAAGTCACGCAGGTGGATTGCCTTATCAAGCTCAATATTTAAACCTTCCTTCGTACCTGGAACAAAAAGGTTGGTATCGAACTCTTTCTCTAAATCATGCATCTTCTTCAAGCCTGTCTTTAAGCCTTCTGCAGTGCGACCCATGCCTACATATTCCCACATAATATGACCCAACTCTTTATGGATAGAGTCTACGGAACGTTTACCCTTGATATTGAGAAGACGGTCGAGTTCTGCATTAACAGCTTTTTCAGCCTCGTCGAACTCAGGACGGTCTGTAGGAACCTTAGCCCAGATAGCTTGGTCAGCCAGATAGTTCTGGATAGTATAAGGTAATACAAAATAACCATCAGCCAATCCTTGCATCAGTGCAGAAGCACCAAGACGATTAGCACCATGATCGGAGAAGTTACACTCGCCAATAGCAAATAGACCTGGAATAGTAGTTTGCAATTCATAATCTACCCAGATACCACCCATCGTGTAGTGAATAGCAGGATAAATCATCATGGGCTTATAATACTTCACGCCGTTAATCTCGTTAGCAACATCACCAGGGAATACGTCGGTAATTTCCTCGTACATTTCAAAAAGATTACCATAACGTTGCATTATTACATCAATGCCCAAACGGTTGATAGACTCAGAGAAATCGAGGAATACAGCAAGACCCGTATTATTAACACCAAAGCCCTTGTCACAACGTTCCTTAGCAGCACGAGAAGCTACGTCGCGAGGAACGAGGTTACCAAAGGCAGGATAGCGGCGCTCCAGATAATAGTCGCGGTCTTCCTCAGGAATTTCCCAACCTTGCTTTGTACCCTGTTGCAAAGCCTTAGCGTCTTCTATCTTTTTGGGTACCCAGATACGTCCATCATTACGCAATGACTCAGACATCAGCGTCAACTTCGATTGCTTGTCACCATGAACAGGAATACAAGTAGGATGAATCTGAACGTAGGATGGATTAGCAAAATAAGCTCCTTTACGATAACACTGAACGGCAGCTGTACAGTTGCAGCCCATAGCGTTAGTAGATAGGAAATAGGCATTGCCGTAACCACCAGTAGCAATTACAACAGCATTAGCTGAAAAGCGCTCCAGTTTACCAGTAACAAGGTTCTTAGCTATGATACCGCGAGCACGACCGTCAACGATTACTACGTCCTCCATCTCATAACGGGTATATAGCTTCACTTTACCTGCCTTTACTTGGGCAGAGAGTGAGGAATAGGCACCTAACAACAACTGTTGACCCGTCTGTCCCTTAGCATAAAATGTACGGCTCACTTGGGCACCACCGAAAGAACGATTAGCAAGCATACCACCATATTCACGAGCAAAGGGTACACCCTGTGCCACACATTGGTCAATAATATTATTGGAAACCTCAGCCAAACGATAAACATTAGCCTCACGAGCACGATAGTCACCACCCTTTACTGTATCATAGAACAAACGATAGACAGAGTCGCCGTCGTTCTGATAATTCTTGGCAGCGTTTATACCACCTTGTGCGGCAATAGAGTGAGCACGACGTGGCGAATCTTGAATACACAAGTTAATCACATTGAAACCCATCTCGCCAAGTGAAGCTGCTGCCGATGCACCAGCCAAACCTGTACCTACGACTATCACGTCGAGTTTTAACTTATTTTTCGGATTTACCAGACGCTGATGAGCCTTATATTCCTTCCATTTCTCAGGTACTGGACCTGCAGGAATTTTTGAATCTAATACTTTTGCCATGATATTTTCAAATTAAGAAATTAAAAGGTTAACATGTTGTAGCGCAACAGAGGCTTGGAGTACAGCCGAAAGCAAAGGCTAGTATTACTACGAGGAAAGCCAACATCAGCAAACTAACGTAGACAATCCCAATAACCTGCCAACGCTTCTGCCATACTTTACCACTGATACCTAATGTATGAAGTGCTGACCAGAAACCATGAGTCAAGTGGAACCAGATAGCAACAATCCAAATGACATAAAGTACTGCATAGATGGGATTTCCGAATGTATTAACAATCTTATCAAATCCGTCAGCAGGAGCAGGATCATAGTGAATACATGGGAAAAGTTCGGCAAACATCATGTTATACCAGAAATTGAACAAGTGCAAAACAAGACCCAGCAGAATAACGATACCCAATACCAGCATGTTCTGGCTGGCCCACTCTACCTTTTCAGGTTTGTTTGCTACAGCATAACGTTCTGAACCACGAGCCTTACGGTTCTGAATATCCAGAATAAAAGCGTAGACAATGTGAACTAATGCCAGCAAAGCCAAACCCATTGTAGCCACAACAGCATACCAGTTGGCACCAAGCAGTTCACAAATCGTATTGTAAGCCTCGCCTGAGAACAAAGCCACGATGTTCATGCAACAGTGGAATGTCAAGAACAAAATCAGGGCCAATCCCGTTACGGACATTACAACCTTACGACCAATTGATGAATTGATTAACCACATAGATTATATAATTAAAACGTTAATAAATACTTAGTGAATAAGTTACATACATATCCATTGAGGGTACAAAATTACTATAAAATTATGAAATTAGCAAATATCAACAAGAAAAGTTTGCAGTATCAGAAATAATTGTTATTTTTGCATTCGGAAACTTACTAAAAACAATTACTTAATACTTTAAAGACAAATGAGAAACGGAAAGACTTGCTTTGGCGTGATTATAGGAACACGCGCCTATTTCAATTCAGAATTGGCCAAAGATGTTCGTAAACAGCTATTAAAAACACTGGAAGAAGGTGGATACGAATATGTTATTCTACCTGAAGACGCTACTCCAACTGGTAGCAGTAGTATTGAAACCCGTGAGGACGGATTGAAAGTGTCAAAGCAATTCCGTGCTCATCGTGATGAAATAGATGGTATTATAGTTTCATTGCCAAACTTTGGATTTGAAATTGGTATCATCAATGCTATTAGTGATGCAGAATTGAATGTACCCGTTATGGTGCAGGCTTGTGACGATGAGAACGACAAAGTTGACTTAGATAATCGTCGTGATGCTTTCTGTGGAAAGATTTCTGTATGTAACAACCTTTATCAATATGGAATTCCTTATACTGACACAACCTTGCATACCTATTCTATATATAGTCCGTTATTGAAACAGGACATAGATCGCTTTGCTGCTATTTGTCGTGTCGTTAATGGTTTACGTCATTGCCGTCTGGGGCAGATTGGTACCCGTCCATTGGGATTCAATACTTGTCGTGCTTCAGAAAAGTTGTTACAACGTAGTGGTATAACCGTTGTGCCTGCTGATCTTTCAGAAATTCTATATGCTGCGCAAAAAGTACAAGATGACGACCCGAAATTTATTGAAATGTGTAATCGCACTTGCAATTATGCAAAAGTACCTGACAATTATAAAGAAAAATTAGCTATTCAAGCTAAGTTTAGTGTAGCTGTGGAGAATTGGATAGAAGCTAACGACGTACAGGCAGTAGCTATTCAGTGCTGGGATTCACTGGAAATGAATTATGGTTGTGCTCCATGTGTTACTATGTCAATGTTGTCAAACAAACTAATTCCTGCTGCGTGTGAAACTGACCTTGCTGGTGCCGTTTCTATGTATGCTCTTTCACTTGCCAGCCAACAGGCTCCTGCCCTACTTGATTGGAATAATAATTTTGCAGAAGACCGTAACAAATGTGTATGTACACACTGTGGTAATTTCCCAAAACAGTTTGTCGGTAATCATGATTTGAAGTTAGGTCCTCTTGGTGTATTAGGACGTACTTTAGGAAAGATTAAAACATTTGGTGCTGTATACGCTAAAGTTAGTGAAGGACCATTTACTTTCTTCCGAATTTCTACAGACGATCCAAAAGGTCAAATTAAAGCATATCTTGGTAAAGGTGAACTAACCAACGATCCTTACGGAATGGATGGATGTATTGCTGTTACGAAAGTGGATAATTTGCAGAAATTGATGAAATATATCTGCAAAAATGGTTTCGAACATCACGTAGCTATGTGTCGCACCGATGTAGTAGACGTTCTAAATGAAGCTATCAATACTTATTTGGGTTGGGATTTATATGTTCACGAGTAAGTAATAATTGCTCGGCAAATTTATAAATTATAATTCCTGCTGTTACACTAACATTCATAGAATGTTTAGTACCTAATTGGGGAATTTCCAAACAACCGTCTGAGGCGTCTATCACTTCTTGATGGACGCCTTTTACTTCGTTACCCAATACAATAGCATAATTTTGAAAACTTTCTATTTCAAAATTCTGAATTTTAGTCGAATGTTCTACCTGTTCAACAGATAAAACTTTATAACCATTTTGTTTGAGTTCATTTATAGCATCTAAAGCTGTTTTAAAATATCGCCAATTAACACTTTCTTCAGCACCCAAAGCGGTTTTATGTATTTCAGTAGCAGGAGGAGTACAGCTAATTCCACATAAATAAACTGATTCCACTCGGAAAGTATCAGAAGTACGAAATATACTACCTACATTATACATAGAGCGAACATCATCTAAAACGACTATCAATGGTAGCTTCTCAGCTTTCTGAAACTCCTCAATCGTGAGGCGTTGCATCTCTATGGTACGTATCTTTCTCATTGTGGATAAGTGTGTGAATAACTTGTGCAAAGTTACAAAATAAATAATAATTGACACATCATGAATTGCAAGTAAAATACTATTTAGGTAAAAATTTTATATTTATAAGTAACTTTTCCACTTAATTTCATTGAAAAAAAATATAAACTTAGTAATTTTGCACCGAAAAAGACAACTGTAGATAAAGTATTTAACATACTAAAAATCATAAATTAAGTTTTCACAATAAGTGTGAATTAACTATTTTAATATGTGTATAACGTAAAAATAATAATATAGTATTAGAAAAGTTTGCAATTATAAACAGTACATCATATAATTCATTTCCTTTTTATATATAAAAAAATAAATAAATATAATATATAATACGATGTTAAAAACTGAGTGGAAAGAGCAAGGCTTTATCAATGAGCCTATAAATATTCCAGATGGAAAGTCTGAGACTGAATATCTGAAAGAAGAAATTCATAAATTATGTAAAGAAAAGGATGCCATTATTTTGGCACATTACTATACTATTGGTGATATTCAAGATATTGCTGACTTTGTTGGTGATTCGTTGGCTTTAGCTCGAAAGGCTGCAGAAACAGATGCACGAATGATGGTAATGTGTGGTGTTCACTTTATGGCTGAAACTTGTAAACTATTATCTCCTGACAAAATAGTACTATGTCCTGATTTGAATGCTGGTTGTTCATTGGCAGATTCATGTAAGGCTGAAGATTTAAAAAAATATAAAGAAGAGCATCCTGACTATCAAGTTATAAGTTATGTTAATACTACTGCTGCGGTAAAAGCATTGACAGATATTGTCGTTACTTCTGGTAATGCTAAAAAAGTAGTAGACCAATTACCTAAAGACGCAAAGCTTATATTTGGTCCAGACTATAACTTAGGTAACTATATCAACGGGGTGACGGGCCGACAAATGTTATTATGGAATGGAGGATGTCATGTTCATGAGCTTTTTTCAGTGGTTAAGATATTAGAATTGAAAAAACAATATTCTGATGCTGTTGTTATGGCTCATCTAGAGTGTAAAGGTCCTGTATTAGAATTAGCTGATATTAAAGGTAGCACAGCAACTATGCTTAATTATGTTCAAAATAGTGATAAAAAACAATTTATTGTAGCTACAGAAGCTGGAATTCTACATGAAATGCAACGCACCTGTCCTGACAAAGAATTCATCCCAGTGCCTCCCGAAATAAGCGAAAGTGGCCTTGAATGCTCATGTAATGAATGTCAATATATGAAAATGAATACATTATTAAAAGTATACAATTGCCTAAAATATGAATGGCCTAATATAGAGATTAACCAAGAAGTAGCGAAAGAAGCAGTGAAACCTATTGAACGCATGTTACAATTAAGTTGAATGATGATAGGTACGGATTTTATAGGTCGTTTAGGAAATCAACTATTCATTTATGCCTTTACTCGTAGTCTGATAGAAAGACGTCAAGTAAAGAATGAAAGATTGTTGTTTAATTTCAAGCGTTCTTCAGCAGGTTCTATAGAAGATGGATTTTGTGATTCATTGCAATACTTTAATGTCATTCCTTATGAAACAACTACTAAGGATTTAATATTAAGATATGGTTCTCTATGGCAAAAATTAGCATATTTATTTTATATGTTTTGTTCGCATGTACCTTTTATCATTACAAATGATAAAGTGATGAAATATATTGATTGCTATATGGAAAAATTTAACTTATTTTTTACAGGTGCTGCAGATAAAGCTCGTCCTATTTCATCATTAAAATACGATAATGTTTTTATACGAGGATATTTTGCTGATAGGGCTAATTTTGATGCTATTCGTCCCATATTATTATCTGAATTGACACCCATATATGCTCCTCTTGAGCATAATAAGTGTTTATATGAAGCAGCTTCCAAGGAAAATAGTGTTTGTATCAGCATACGTCGTGGCGACTATCTAAACGATAAATATAAAAAGAATTTTTATGTTTGTGATGAAAACTATTTCTTTCATGCTATTGAACTTATTAAGAAGAAGATAAAAGATCCTATTTTTATATTCTTTTCTGATGACATTCAGTGGGTTCGCGAACACTTCCATGATGATGATTTACCATATTTTTATGAATCAGGCAATGACCCTGTGTGGGAGAAACTACGATTGATGTACAGTTGTCATCATTTTATTATTTCTAATTCCACTTTCTCTTGGTGGGCACAGTATTTGGGTCGTAGAGAGGACAAAATAGTCATCAGCCCTTCTAGTTGGTATGCAAATCCACAATGGAGTTCCAATCTAATAGATGAAAATTTCATAACTATCAATTAATTATTCCAATAATGTCAAGGAAAGAAAGATTAGAATGGCTTTCTTTGTTAAGGGGACTAAATATACTATTGGTCGTGCTCGTTCATATCAATCTGATAGATATGAATACGGGCTATAATCATAAATTCTGTACTAATATTTGTTTTCCCTTCCATCCTATCAGAATGCCATTGTTTATTTTTATTTCTGGTGGACTATTATATATAAGTAGAATTAGAAAGAATATTCCAACAAAAATATTGTATAAGGATAAGTGTCAGCGTATTCTTGCACCATTCATTTTTTTTATTATCATTTATTTTTTTATAAAAGTTATTTTTAATCAGTTAGCTAAAACTCCAGCAGAAATATCATTAAAATATTTACTAGAATCATTTGTTTATTATCGGGGATATTCTTCGCAACCCTTATGGTTTTTAGCTGTGTTAATGATACTGATGTTGTTGTACCCATTATTCTGTTATTTATGTAATAATAAGTGCAGAATGTTGTTATTTTTCATATTCTGCTGTGCTATTTATTTTATTAATGCCGATTTGAACAGTCGTTGGAACATCTTTTATATATTAGAATTACAACATTATTTAATATTCTTTTTCTTAGGTATTCTTTTTTTTAGTTTTAAGCTATACGAATACTTAAAGAATATATTTGTGTTGACCCTATTAGTTTTGCTATATTCCTTAAGTTATTATTTTTTACTTCCGTTATTTACTTCTATTATAGGTATTTTTATGATGTGTGCATTATGCTTGAATGTTGCACGTTATATTCCTAATCTTTTTTCCAGCTTTAGGGAATATATTTTTCCTATTTATTTAATGTCTTTGCCTTTTCAAAACTTTGTAGAGCTTATTCTATGGAAACATTTGTTCTATAACGAACATTTATTCTATGTATTTTATATTATCAATTTAATATTTGGATTATTTATCCCTGTACTAATATCCAAACTTGTAGAACGCTGTCCTGTCAGACTGGTAAGATTATGTTTCGGATTAAAATAATTCACTTAAATGTAAAAAAGCGTTGTCCTAAATAATTTAATATAACAAAAAGACACATACCAAAAGCCATTGATACATTTTCTTGGATGGTAATACTTATATCTGTTAAAATCCATCTTATGATCGGTTTGGCGATGCCGTATGCTAAAAGATAGCAAACTATAATATTAAAGGTGAATCGGAAAATAGAATACCACCCTTTCTCGTGGTATCGAAAGGTAAAATGTTTATTGAGGAAATAACTAACAATACTGCCAAAGAAATAGTTGGATGCTGATGATACCCAATAATTTAAGTGAAATATATTATAAAATACATACATAATGGTAGTGCCAACAATAGTATTAACCACACCTACCATGACAAATTTCATAAAAGTCTTGTCAGTGAATAGTTTTATATTATCTTTTAATGACATCTATACTTTTATGATTAACGATCCAAATACAATCAAAAGATTGACAATTTAATATGTTATGACCTATTTTCTTAGCTTTCATTAGTGCTTGAGGAGTTCTATTGATAGTAGTATCTTGGATAACTTCGGGCCATTTATAATTTGTTTCATATTTGACTGCATAACCCCATCCGAATGCTTCATTTGGGATAACACAGAAAGAAGATAGTTTTGGATATTCATCTTCAATAATAATAACATACACTTTCTTAACGGGCTTCCCTGTCTTTTTTACGGCTTCTTGAGCCATTTGTTTACCTATCAGTCCAGAATATATGGAGGATTTAATGAGATGTATATTTATAATAATAGCTGATATACAAAACAATAGAAATGAAATAGAGAGCATTTTCACTTGTTGCTGGCTATGTTGTATAGTATAAGCTATGATAATAGCCAACATAGCCATTCCTGCGTATGTATGCATCATACTAAATATAGTGCCGAGATGTGGTCCTACAGCTATAATCATACAAAATATTGTACATACCATCTCTTTTGACAAGAAGCGTCTGTAGTTTCTAATAAATGTATAATATAGAAATGGTACTGTCAATAGAAATGAGATAAGTGCTATCCATAGATTACGACTAGGTTTGTGTAACAGATAAATATAATCCGTAGTAATAAAGGTAGTAAATACAAACTTGATGAAGTTATTTACCATCTTTATTAGTCCTGGCTCATATTCTGGATGAATGATGATGTCTTTGGGCAACAGGAAAATAGCAAGTGCATAGGTAGCCATCACTCCTATTCCTATACAGATGTCTTTTTTTAGTCTTTGTTTATCTATAAAATCAAATCCATATGCTAATATGGGACCTATCAGTGCCCACATCAGTCCATTTTCTTTCCACCAAGTAGCTATTACTATAGTGATAATCCAAGTAACATATTTAATTTTTTTTTGCTTAATATAAAAAAGGAAAGACGTTATGCCAAAAATGAGGGCATAAACTTGATTCATGCTGTCAATAGCTGATGCGGTAGCCATAGTGGCAGGAGCTAAAAAAAAATAAACAACAGCAATGTTTTTGGCCAGTCTTTCAAACAATAATGTAGTCAACAATTGAAAGACAGTATATGCACAAATGGCATGACCTATAACAACCACATAATGATTGAATGTAGGCCATAGAACTTGTGGATTTCTTCCTACTATCCAACCAATAATTGCGTCAAAAGGTCGCCAATGGTAGCCGTAGAAAAGAAATCTTTCTTTAATGAAAAACGGATTGAAGTCAGGTTTGGAAGCTGCTGCCCAGTCATCATGTGTAGGGAGTATAGGTAAGACGGCATGCAGCAATAAAGGGGTAAGCAGTATTACAACTATTATACTCCAGTTATTTCTAAAAAACTGCCGATAGATTATCTTACTATAGCTATTTTGCATACGGTTCCTTTTTCACCATTATTGGTAGCTGTAGCTACCATATAAACACCTGAAGTTACTTTGTTACCTTTACTATCACAACCATTCCAAGTAAATGTTCCACCATTAGAACGTCCTTCATAAACTAAAGCACCGTTAGATGCCAATATTTTAACATCGGCATTCAGAGTGAGTCCAACAATGGTGATAAGACCCGTATAATCTGGAGTGACAGGATTAGGATATGCCCATACATTGTCTTTCGTCATTTCAGTGGCTGCTTCTGTAGCATCTGAAATATAGGAGCATAATCCTTTATCCGTTCCAAAGAACACCTCACCAGTCTGTTGGTTGATAGTGATATAGTTGACGTTATTTGATAATAGACAGGAATTATCAGCAGTAAAGTGCTGTAACTGTGTCATATTATCCTCACTAATGAGATAGACACCATAGCCTGTAGTACCTATCCATTTGCGTCCAGCACCATCAATGGCAATGGTATTACACTGCATACCCGTCAACAAATAATCTGCCAAGTCAGTGCCATCATTGCGAGGTATTTTCTCTTGATAGAATATAGCATTACTATATCCTACTTCATTGCTCTTAATATAAAATGGTCCTTTAGTGGTAGCTATCCAGATATTTCCGTTAAAATCTTCCTTGACATCGTTAGGATAACAGTTATCATAGGACGTGCCGTCTTGATTTACAAAAGAGCCATAAAATAATGCCTTGTTAGAAGTACAATCGTAACAAACGATACCAGGATAATTATAGTTAGAATTTACAAACCAAAATAGTCCTCGTGAGTCGATGAAGAGATGTTGCATATTAGGCAGACTATACACCTTTCCACTACCACTGGTGTATTTCATCAGCTCAGGAACTTGATGTGTGACAAAAGTTCCATTGCTTTTAAGTTCTATTATTGACTGATTAGGTGCCAGACTGTTCAGCATCCAGAGATTACCATTTTTATCGAATTTGATACTTGTTACCAGTTCATAGTCATAAGCATCGTAAGCATCAATGGGACTGTTATCGCTGTTATAGAATTTAACGAATGCCCCATTACGCATTTCATATAATCCGTTTTGTGCGCAAGCAAAGACATGATTATGGTCTCTGGGGTCACTGTCCACTTCATAGGTATTGATGAACGATACGCCTATTTGCGAGGCCACGTTTTCTTTCAAATACTGTTTCCATTCATTATTTTCCATTACCTGAACGTAAGCTGGTTCTATCTTTCCGTCCATCACTCCTCTACAAGTTAGGAGACGATTATTTACGAAACGCATAAATCCGAAAGTGTTGTATTTCGGTCCTCCTGGTTGCAAAATGTTCACCAAGTTGATGTTATTGTTGTAATCTGTCTTGTCTTCCTCAAACGATGGATAAGTAGTGGCTTTACTCCAGTTGTTAGGGTCGATGAGGTTTTCTGACATATCGGCCTTCCAAACGCTGTTATTGCTGCTTTGAGCATAGATGTAATTGCCTTCAATGGCTACTGCTGTGACGATGAAGCCGAGAACGTAACTCTCACTAATTTCAGCATCCTTGACATTGATTTTTACCACACCGAAATCCGTCGACAAATAAGCCGATGTACCATGACAAAGGATATTATGGATATTTTTACCGCCTGTAATGGATTTCGAGTAAATATCGCTGATATTGGTCACATTGCCGTTGGTCTCTACGAGGTCAATGTTTGAATTCTCATAGGCAACAACTAATTTATGAGCTTGTTGGCACCAACGTATACAATTGATATAAGTGTCGCTGAGGCCTTTTGTCTTATCGTAGGTGTAAATGCTCTGGTCTTTGGTATTGTACTGATATAGGTTGTTAGAAGCACGAACGAACAAGTCGCTGCCAGCGGCCTCAATCTGTTGCACGTCGCTATAGGCCAAATAGTTGCGCCAAGTTCCCACCTGCGCCATTGCAAGATAAGATGATGAATGGGAAATGACGAGTGCTAAAACCATTACCCACGTCCATCTCTTGACACGCATATTCTCCTTTCTCTTTTTCATGCCGCTATATCTGTCAGTTTGCATAGTCACTTGTCATTTAGATAGTCATAGAGTTTCGCCACCGCCCGTGCCCTGTGGCTAATGTGGTTTTTGGTGTCTACACCCAATTCGGCAAAGGTCTTGTCGTAGCCTTCTGGCTGGAAGATTGGGTCATAGCCGAACCCCTCCCCTCCCCTACGCTCTTGGATGATGTTACCTTCGACAATGCCTTCAAAGGTAGTAACCTTTCCCTCTATTATTAACGCAATGACTGTGCGGAATCTTGCTTTCCGATTGTTATTATTCCCTAATTTGCGCAGAAGACAATCCATGTTGGCTTCAGAGTCATGGTCCTTAGGCTTAGCTTCATTGGCATTGCCATTAGAGTCAAAAAGACTGGCATATCTGGCACTATAAACCCCGGGAGCACCGCCAAGCGCATCCACCTCAAGACCCGTATCGTCAGCGAAACAATTGACGTGATACTTATCGTAGATGTATTGCGCCTTCATGGTAGCGTTATCCTCCAACGTTTGTCCCGTCTCTGGAATATCCTCGTGACAACCAATGTCACTCAGCGACAACACTTGGAACTGACTGCCTAAAATACTTCTTATCTCCTCCAGCTTATGTTGATTATTAGTGGCAAAGACAATCCTCATACTTACTTAACGTCTTTAGGGTTATTGAAGTTTTTCACCGACACCTTCATTTCGTCAAATCCCTCTCCATATACACCGATAACGCTCGACTGGGACACGAAGGCATTAGGGTCTATCATCTTAATCAGGCGAAACATGTTGACGCTTTCGCGCTTCTTGGCCAAGATACAGAGCACTTTCATTTTCTGTCCGGTATACCAGCCGTGTCCATCGAGGATAGTAACTCCATGATCCATCTTGGTACCTATAGCATTGGCTATCTCTTGCCATTTGCGGCTGAATATCATAAACTGAACGGATTGTCTCCGCATGTTCATCACGTAGTCCAGCACATAGTTCTCCATAGCCATCACGCAGAAACCAAACACTACTTTATGGGCCCGCTCGATGTAGTTACCAAACTGGGGGAAGAACATACATGAGCCTATAATCATGAGGTCAATGCTGATAAGTACGCTACCCAATGATATGTTGTGATACTTATTAACGCTGGCGGCAATGATGTCCGTGCCTCCCGTCGAGCCATTATTGAGGAAGACGGTGGCCAAAGCCATACCGGACAATAAGGCACCAATAATCATCGACATAAAGTCCTGCCCCTCGCCCATCAGTTTTATCGGTAGTCCGTTGTCCTGTTTGGGGAATATCTCTTGAGCGAAGTAGAGCATCAAGTATAGCATAATGATGGCATAGATGGTCTTCATTAGGAACTTCAGACCTAAAATCTTCAGCGCCACCAAAAGCAGAAAACCGTTGATGATGATATAGGTATTCTCCAAATGGAATCCCGTAATGTAGTATATGATGGCCGATATACCCGTCACGCCTCCAGATACAATCTGATAGGGCATCAGAAAGATAGTGAAGGCGAAAGAATACAAAGTTACTCCTATGGTGATAAAGAGATAGTCCTTGACCTCGTTAAATACGATTTTATTGTTGAGAGTCATGTTATACCTAATTCGCAATTAAGGATTCCCAATTACTTACCTAATACAATGTTGACCATGCGCTTAGGCACAATGATGATTTTCACGATGGGTTTGCCCTCGATATATTTCTCGGCGCGCTCGTCGGCTAAGACAGCCTTTTGTACCGTGTCATTGTCAGCATCGGCTGGGAACTCCATATCGAAGCGCGTTTTGCCGTTAAAGGCGACACCTAACTTCACCGTATTCTCCACCAGATACTGCTCGTCCCACTCGGGCCATTGGGTGTCGCATACGCTACCCTCGTTTCCGTAGAGCTGCCACAACTCCTCGGCAATGTGGGGAGCAAAGGGCGCAATGGTCACGATGATATTTTGCAAAAGTTCCTTCGAGCGGCACTTCTGTTGCGAAAGCTCGTTGACGCAAATCATAAAGGCCGATATGCTGGTGTTATAAGAGAACTGCTCAATATCTTGACTAACTTTCTTGATGAGTTTATGCACGCTTTTCAGACTTTCCGCTTTGGGAGCCTCGTCAGCAGGCTGCTCTAATGCGGTGGTGCAAAGTGCCCAGAACTTCTTGAGGAAACGGTGACATCCGTCAATGCCGTTCGTGTCCCAGGGCTTACTCTGCTCGACGGGTCCGAGGAACATCTCATAGAGACGCAAAGTGTCAGCACCATATTTTTCGACAATCATATCGGGGTTGACGACGTTGAACATCGACTTCGACATCTTCTCAATAGCCCACCCGCACTTGTACTGTCCGTTCTCAAGTATGAACTCAGCATCGTTGTACTCTGGACGCCAAGCCTTGAAAGCCTCAATATCAAGAACGTCGTTACTAACGATGTTCACGTCCACGTGGATTGGAGTCACCTGATAATCGTTCTTCAATCCCACGCTGACGAACTTTCCTTTGTCGGCTCCCTCCTCGATACGATACACGAAGTTCGAGCGGCCCTGTATCATTCCCTGATTGACGAGCTTCTTGAAAGGCTCATCCTCACAGGAGTAACCAGAGTCGTAGAGGAACTTGTTCCAGAAACGCGAATAGATGAGATGGCCCGTAGCGTGCTCCGTACCTCCCACGTAGAGGTCGACGTTGCGCCAGTACTCGTCTACGTCCTTGTCCACTAAAGCCTTATCGTTCTTGGGGTCCATATAGCGCAGGTAATAGGCTGAGGAGCCTGCAAAGCCTGGCATCGTGTTTAGCTCGAGCGGGAAGACGCTCTTGTGGTCGATAAGGTCTTTAGATACTACCTTGTCCGTCTTGGTGTCCCACGCCCACATCTGGGCTCGTCCCAATGGCGGCTCACCCGTTTCCGTAGGCTGATACTTGTCCACCTCGGGCAGTTCTAAGGGCAGACACTCCTTTGGAATCATGTAGGGCATATCGTCCTTGTAGTAGACGGGGAATGGCTCGCCCCAGTAGCGTTGGCGCGAGAATATGGCGTCGCGCAGACGATAGTTCACCTTCACGCGTCCAATGCCCTGCTCTGTGACGTATTTCTTCGTGGCGGCAATGGCCTCCTTCACGGTTAAGCCGTTGAGCGAGAACTTGGCTGAGGCTGAGTTGCACACGATACCCTCCTTGGCGTCATAGCTCTCCTCGCTGACGTCGGCACCCTCGATGAGGGGGATAATGGGCAGATTGAAGTGCTTGGCAAAGGCATAGTCGCGACTATCGTGGGCAGGAACGGCCATGATGGCGCCTGTTCCGTAGCCTGCTAATACATATTCCGAAATCCAGATGGGTATTTTCTCGTCCGTGAAAGGATTGATGGCGTAAGAGCCGGAGAATACGCCCGTCACCTTCTTGTCGCTGATGCGTTCGCGCTCCGTGCGTTTCTTCACATAGTCCAGATACTGCTCCACCTCGGCTTTTTGCTCCTGGGTGGTCAGTTGCTCCACGAGGTCACTCTCCGGAGCCAATACCATGAACGTAACGCCGAACATGGTGTCGGCACGAGTTGTGAAGATGGTAAAATGCTTTTCCTCCTGCTCCGAGCCTTCTGGGGCGGCCACCTTGAACACCACCTCCGTACCCTCCGAGCGGCCTATCCAGTTGCGCTGGGTCTCCTTCAGTGAGTCGGTCCAGTCGATGGTCTCCAGTCCGTCCAACAGCCGCTGGGCATAAGCCGAAACGCGCAAGCACCATTGGCGCATCTTCTTCTGCTCTACGGGGTAGCCGCCGCGTTCGCTCACGCCGTTGATAACCTCGTCGTTGGCTAACACGGTGCCTAACGCAGGACACCAGTTGACCATAGTCTCGGCCAGATAGGCTATGCGGTAGTTCATCAGTACCTCTTGCTTCTTCTTCTCAGAGAACGACGCCCAGTCGGCGGCCGTAAAGCTCAGTTCCTCCGTTCCGAGGGCATTGCAATGCTCGGTACCCATCAACTCGAAGTGCTCGATGAGCTTAATCGTGGGCTGAGCCTTTTTCGACGACAGGCTGTAGTACGACTTGAACATACGCTGAAAAGCCCACTGTGTCCACTTGTAATAGGCAGGGTCGCAGGTGCGAACCTCGCGCTCCCAGTCGAAGGAAAAACCTATTTTGTCCAACTGGCTGCGATAGCGGTCAATGTTCTCCGTCGTCGTCTTTTCGGGGTGCTTGCCCGTTTGTATGGCATACTGCTCCGCAGGCAACCCATAGGCGTCATAGCCCATCGGGTTCAGCACGTTGTAGCCATTCAGACGCTTGTAGCGGGCATAAATGTCGCTGGCTATGTAGCCCAACGGATGACCCACATGCAGGCCGGCCCCAGAAGGGTACGGGAACATGTTCAACACGTAGAACTTCTTCTTCGTAGGGTCTTCCTTCACGCGATAGGTCTGCATCTCCGCCCAGCGCTTCTGCCACCTTTGCTCAATGTCTCTGAAATCGTATTCCATAGTCTATGTCTTCTTTTTGTTAATCTTAGCACTCTTTTAGAGTGCAAAGGTAGGCAATTTTCTTCAGACCTCCAAGAGATAAATTGAAAACTTGGCTGTTTCGGTCTCTCCAGAAGATGTTAACAATTCAGAAACTTTATGACAAATCGTCGCGCAGAAAGGCCCGTTTTCCATCCGACATCCGCCTCGCCTCCAAATACGCGAAATATGACGCGTTTTCACATCTCGCTTTCAATCAGCAGGTTACATTTCTCGTCCAACTTCCCCACCCTCCTCACAAGTGGAAAATCCCCGTTTTTCTGCCAAAAACACCCCTTTTTCACCCCGAAAAGTCTTTGTTTTAACACCAACGAAAGCAATATTTCCTGCCAACGAGCCTTACTTTCGTCAACGACGAGCCCTATCCTCGTCGGTAGTGTGCTTACTCCGCACTACTGGTGAGCTTACTTCTCACCACCCGCGCGCTTACTTCTCACTCTTTCCAAGCTCCCTTCTCACCTAAAACGAGCCCTATAGAAGTGTTAAATTCCAACCAATTTACTTTACAAACTACATTATTCCAAAACTTTGTTCAAAAAAATCTCTCTATACGCATTTGCGTTATTCAAAACTTTTAAGTAACTTTGCAACATCAAACAAATATTATTAACTTTTAAATTCAAAACATTATGATGAAAACTTTACGCTATTCTTTCGTGAGTATGCTAATGCTCATCTGTGGTTCTGCTTTCGCCCAGTCAGATGTTACATTTGACTTTGACGCTGACTACAAGACCCTTTTCCCAACTATTACAGGTGAGTCTTCAGGATCAGGCCAAACCTATGTCGCTGATGGTGAGTTTAATGAAACCACTACATCCACACCTGTTAGTGGCGTTACAGTAACGGTAACAGCATCTGGTGATGTTGCTAATCGCAATCGTATATGGGCAAGTGCACCTCGTTTGCGTATGTATGATGGTGCTATCACTATCAAGGCAGAGAGCAACTTCAAGAAACTGACAATGACTGTGAACACAAACAGCAATTTAGTGGCGAAAGGTAATACCGTTAATGTTGGTACACTGAATGTTGATGGATTGAAGCAGACTAATGGTACTATCATTTGGGAAGGTGATGCTAATGAGGTCACTATGACGATAGCAGGTAATACTCAGTTCCATAAAATTGTTGTTAGTTATGATGGTTCTGCTCCAGAGCCCGAGGTCGTCGAAGAAATTAACGTAGCACAGGCTCTTGAGATAATTAACGCACTTGCTGACGCAGGACAGACCACTAAGGAGTACAAAGTTAAGGGTTATGTTGTTGGAACTCCAGATTTCCAGCGTAACGCAAGTGGTGAACTCTATGGAAATGTAAATCTTGATATTGCTGATACAAAGGGCGGATCAGCAAAGTTAACAGTGTTCCGTGCAAAGGACTACAATAATAAGAACTTTACAGAGGAGACTATTAACTCGATTAAGGCAGACGACTATGTCGTATTCCAAGGTATTCTTAAAAAGTATATGACAAATGGTGTTGCTACTCCCGAACTTATTAACGGTTATCTCATCAGCGTTGGTAGCGATCCAACAAGCATTGATGAGGTAAAAGTAGTCAACAAGAGCTTTGAGGGCGTGATGTATAACACGGCTGGTCAGGTAGTGAACAAGAGCTACAAAGGCCTCGTGATTATGAACGGCAAGAAGTTCGTGAACAAGTAAAGCACACGCTTTTACGGCTGAAAGAACAGGGCGAGGTCCATAAGGGCTTCGCTCTTTTTTAGGCTTTTCTTTGCATAATCAAAGGAAAATGATTACCTTTGCAACGTAATATGTAAAGGAAATAACACCAAAACAAATGCTTATGAAAACAACACGACACCTGCTGACAATAGCCGCATTTCTGCTGATGTCTAACCCCAACTTGTTTGCCCAAGGGCCTAACGACTCTGGCACGTATTACAAGAATGCAGACGGGAAAAAGGGCGCGGCACTGAAGACGGCATTGTACGAGATTATTAGCGCAAACCACACGAAACTTAGTTACGATGATCTTTGGGAGTATTTCAAAACTACAGACAAACGTTCTGATGGTAAAATATGGGATATGTACTCTAATGTTACTGATTATACTCCTGTAAGTCAAGGGTCAAATTATCCAAATGAAGGATCTGGCTATAACCGTGAACACTCTTTCCCTAATAGCTGGTTTGGAGGTTCTAGAGGACATATTGCTTATGCTGACCTCAATCACCTTTACCCTACTGATGGTTATATAAATAACATGCGTAGCAATTTTTGTTTCGGTGAGACGAAAAGTCCTACAAAAACTTCCAAGAATGGCTTTAGTAAATTAGGGCCTTGCTTCTATGTTGCAAAAGTAACGTGCTTTGAGCCTAATGATATGTATAAGGGCGACTTTGCCCGTACCTATTTCTATATGGTGACGCGTTATGAGAACGAGATAGTCAATTGGTTCCAGAGTTACAGTAATAAGGAGGGTGTAGCAGAAACTCTTGCGGGCAATAAGTACCCGGGACTTACTGATTGGCAACTGAATATGCTGATGGAGTGGTCGGCAAAGGACCCTGTCAGCGAAGACAAGGAGGTGCCTCGCAACAAGGCCGTCTATGGAATACAGCACAATCGTAACCCGTTTATTGATTATCCAGGCTTGGAGGAATACATCTGGGGTAGCTTGAAGGACGTAGCTTTCAGCTACGACAACTACCAAAATCCTACGGGTATTATCACGACTAAGGTTGACCAGCATCAGCAAAAGAACGTGATGTACAATATGGCGGGACAAGCCGTAGGCAAGTCGTATAAGGGGCTTGTCATCGTGAACGGTAAGAAAATGGTGAATAAGTAAGTGGCCAAACAGATGCGGAAAGACGGTAAGGAACTGACTCCGATGATGAAGCAGTTCTTCGACCTCAAGGCGAAACACCCTGAGGCGCTGCTCTTGTTCCGTTGTGGCGACTTCTATGAGACGTATTGCGACGATGCTGTCATTGCCGCCCAGATATTAGGCATAACGCTGACCCACAGGAACAACGGAGCAGGCGTAAAGGGTGACGAGATGGCGGGATTTCCGCATCATGCGTTGGACACCTATCTGCCTAAACTTATCCGTGCGGGTAAGCGTGTGGCCATCTGTGACCAGTTGGAGGACCCTAAGCTGACGAAGAAGCTCGTCAAGCGGGGTATTACGGAGCTGGTGACGCCGGGCGTGGCCATGAGCGACAACGTACTGAACTATAAGGAGAACAACTTTTTGGCCTCTGTCAATTTCGGAAAGACGGCGTGTGGCGTGTCATTTCTTGACATCTCTACGGGTGAGTTCTTGGTAGGAGAGGGGAGCTATGATTATGTGGAGAAGTTGTTAGGTAGCTTTCAGCCTAAGGAGGTGCTTTATAACAGGGAGCGCCGCCACGACTTCGAGCGGTATTTTGGCACACGACAATGTACCTTTGAGATGGACGACTGGGTATTCACAGAGCAAACAGCCCAGCAGAAACTTTATAGGCACTTCCAAGTCAAGTCGCTGAAAGGCTTTGGCGTAGACCATCTGCATAGTGGTATCGTTGCGGCGGGTGCCATTCTTCAATATCTGGAGCAGACGCTCCACTCGCAGATAGCACACATTACGGCACTTTCCCGCATTGAGGAGGAGAAGTATGTCCGTCTGGATAAGTTTACCATCCGCTCTTTGGAACTCATAGGTACGATGCAAGATGGTGGCAAGAGTTTGTTGGACGTGATAGACCGTACCGTATCGCCTATGGGTAGCCGTCTGTTGCGCCGCTGGTTAGTATTCCCGTTGAAGGACGAGAAGCCCATCAATGAACGGTTGGATGTGGTGGATTACTTCTTCCGAAACCCTGATTTTCGGCAAACTATTGACGAGCAACTCCAGCAGATAGGTGACTTGGAGCGTATCGTTTCGAAGATAGCCACAGGGCGCGTGTCGCCTCGTGAGATGGTGCAGATGAAGCGTGCTCTCGAAGCCATTGCTCCCATCAAGGAGGCTTGTCTTGCACCCGAGCATGCTGACATCCCTGAGTCGTTGCGCAGGGTAGGGGAAAGGCTGTCGTTGTGCGAGGAGATTCGTGACCGCATCGGCCATGAAATACAGAACGACCCGCCTCAGTTGATACAAAAGGGTGGGGTGATTCGTGAGGGTGTGAATAGCGAATTGGACGAGTTGCGCCATATTGCCTACTCGGGCAAGGACTACCTTTTGCAGATACAGGAACGCGAGGCTCAAGAAACGGGTATTCAATCGCTGAAGATTGGCTATAACAATGTGTTTGGATACTACTTGGAGGTGCGTAACACCTATAAGGACAAGGTGCCACAAGAGTGGGTGCGTAAGCAAACGCTGGCACAGGCGGAGCGCTATATTACGCAGGAACTGAAGGAGTATGAGGAGAAAATCTTAGGAGCCGAGGAGAAGATATTGTCTTTGGAGCAACGGCTGTTTAATGAACTCATTGTGGCTGCACAGGCATTTATTCCACAGATACAACAGGATGCGAACGTTATTGCCTATCTAGATTGTCTGCTCAGTGCTGCAAAGACGGCTGAGGAAAACCGTTATGTGCGCCCTGTGATTGACGCAACGGACGTTATTGATATTCGACAAGGACGGCATCCCGTCATAGAGAAGCAACTGCCTATTGGCGAACGTTATGTGCCTAACGACATCCTGCTGGACCAAGAGCGACAGCAGATAGTCATTATTACGGGCCCAAATATGGCTGGTAAGTCGGCGCTATTGCGCCAAACGGCTCTCATTGTGCTGTTGGCCCAGATAGGTAGTTTCGTGCCTGCAGAAAGCGCAAGAATAGGCTTGGTGGACAAGATATTCACTCGTGTGGGTGCCTCGGATAATATCTCACTGGGGGAATCAACCTTTATGGTGGAGATGACGGAGGCCTCAAACATCTTAAATAATGTGACTCCACGTTCTTTGGTATTGTTCGATGAGCTGGGTCGCGGTACGTCGACTTACGACGGTATCTCAATAGCGTGGGCTATTGTAGAATACCTCCACGAGCATCCTAAGGCACAGGGACGTACGCTTTTTGCCACTCACTACCACGAACTGAACGAGATGGAGAAGAACTTTACGCGCATCAAGAATTATAACGTCAGCGTAAAAGAGGTAGACGGAAAGGTTATTTTCCTGCGTAAGTTGGAGAAAGGTGGCAGTGAGCACTCCTTTGGTATTCATGTGGCCGAGATAGCGGGCATGCCTAAGAGTATTGTCAAGCGTGCTAATGTTATTCTAAAGCAGTTAGAGAGTGAGTCTTCGTCTGTAGGCCGTTCGCAAGGCGAGAAGACACAGGCTGGCACCGTAGGCAAGCCGACAGCAGAGATAGCACAGAGTCGTGAGGGAATGCAATTAAGTTTCTTCCAACTGGATGACCCTGTACTCTGTCAAGTGCGTGACGAGATATTAGGCCTTGACGTGAACAACCTCACGCCCCTTGAGGCTCTCAACAAGCTCAACGACATCAAGAAAATCGTGTCGGGGAAGTAATGGCTTTTACCATGCACCACACGCCTAATAGGATAAACGGAATACTGAGGAGTTGTCCCATGTCGAGTGGGAGAGAGGCTTCAAAGGCTTCTTGAACTTCTTTTGTGTATTCGATGAAGAAGCGGAAAGTGAAAATGTATGTTAGGCAGAAACCGAAATACCAGCCAGTACCAATCTTTTGAGGTATCCTCTTGTGCAGATACCACAATAAGGCAAACAGGATGGCGTAGGCAATGGCTTCGTATAACTGGCCAGGGTGACGAGGAAGCATATCGACACGCTCGAAGACAAAGGCCCAGGGAACGTCTGTCACGCGTCCGATAATCTCAGAATTCATCAAGTTTCCCAAACGGATAAAGCAGGCTGTAATACCTGTGGCAATGGCAATATTATCGAGCACTTGCCAGATGCTCAGCTTCGTATGGCGGACATACACCCAGAGAGCTATCATCAGACCGAGGGTACCGCCGTGAGAAGCCAATCCCTCGTAGCCTGTGAAAGTCCAGTCGCCATCGCTAAAGATGTGGATAGGCAGGAACATTTCAACGACTCCTTGCCATGAGGTGAGGAAGTAGTCGGGCTGATAGAACAGACAATGCCCCAAACGCGCACCTATCAGTATGCCGATGAAACAATAAATGAAAAGGGGGTCGAATAGTTCGTCTTTGATACGTTGTTCCTTATACAAGCGCTTCACAACAAAATAGGCCAATGCCAGACCTATCAGCCAACACAAGGAGTACCAGCGGAAAGGACCGACAGTAAGGCTGGGATTCCACGTAATGTATAATAAAGAGTTCATAATTGCAGATTATGCTTCAAAGCGTTTGGTAGGTTCTGAACTATTGATTAGACATTAAATCTAAAGTGCATGATGTCGCCATCCTGTACAATATAGTCTTTACCCTCTATGCCCATCTTGCCAGCCTCGCGGACGGCAGCCTCTGAGCCATATTGGAGGTAATCGTCGTATTTGATGACCTCGGCACGGATAAAGCCTTTCTCGAAGTCAGTGTGGATAACACCTGCACATTGCGGGGCTTTCCATCCTCTTTTATAGGTCCACGCTTTTACTTCCATTTCGCCAGCAGTGATAAAAGTCTCGAGGTTTAGCAGGGCATAGGCTTTCTTGATGAGGCGATTAACACCGCTTTCTTCCAAACCTAACTCCTCGAGGAATAACTGTTTGTCTTCATACGACTCTAACTCGGCAATATCCTCTTCTGTTTTGGCAGCAATGACCATTGACTCAGCTCCTTCTTCCTTAGCTAAAACCTCTATTTTTTGCGTCAATGCATTGCCAATCTTTGCCTCGCCCTCACTTACGTTGCATACATATAACACTGGCTTGGCTGTCAGAAGAAACAGGTTGCGGGCACAATCTTGTTCCTCTTTGCTCTCGAACTCTACGATACGGGCATTCTTACCTTGCTCCAATACAGCTTTATAAGCCTTTAGTACGCTGACTTCCACCTTAGCATCCTTATTGCCAGCAGCGGCTGCCTTCTCTGTCTTGGCCAGCCGCAAGTCAATGGTTTCGAGGTCCTTTAGTTGCAGTTCGGTATCAATGATTTCTTTATCACGGATGGGGTTTATTGTACCATCGACATGGGTGATGTTTTCATCCTCGAAGCAACGTAGTACATGGATAATGGCATCTGTCTCGCGAATATTTCCGAGGAATTTATTACCCAGTCCTTCTCCTTTAGAAGCACCTTTGACAAGGCCTGCAATATCAACTATCTCACAAGTTGCTGGTACAATACGCCCTGGATGTACCAGTTCGGCAAGTTTCGTCAATCGCTCGTCAGGAACGGTGATGACACCTACATTAGGCTCTATAGTACAGAAAGGAAAATTAGCTGCCTGGGCCTTAGCACTTGATAGGCAGTTAAACAAGGTGGATTTGCCTACGTTAGGCAATCCTACAATACCACATTTCAATGACATGTCTTATCGTTAACGTATTAAATTGGGTGCAAAGGTAGTGTAATTTAAGCAATTCACCAAATTTTCGTATATAAGTTATGCGTGAGTTCATCGAATTCACGCATAACTTATATGTATTAAAGGAGAAATATGTGTTTACTTATTTGTCGGCAATAGTTCTTCTCTGTTTAAACCATTGCGCGCTAAAATATCATCTATTTTTACTGGTTGGCCTGTACGGAGGGATTCGTCCATAGCTATCAAGACGGCTACTGTTCCAATGCCCTCTTTGAGGTCAGGATAGGCTGGTGTATTGTTGTTGATGGACAAAGCGAAATAGTCCAAATAGTTTTGGTATTCACCAGCATGATGACTCTTACCCTCAAAGCGGAAGAAATGCTTGAGTTTACGCTCCCAAGTCAGCATGCGCTCCTCACCATTGCGGTCAGTAATGGCATAGCGTAGGTCCATGTAATCGGCCTGACTACAACCTTCTGTACCACGAAGAATACAACTGATTTCACTTTCACGAATCACAGGCTGGACGGGTCCTGTATAGCAACCGCTGACACGAGCGATGCGACCATCTCTTGATTTGAAAATAAAGTGCATGGTGTCTTCATTCTTCAAACCGCCTTTCAGACCGTTGGAACTGAGCATACCGTAACCCATTACTTCTTCAATATCAGGCAGATACCACCGTATGAAATCGACAGGGTGGCTCAAACCGCCATAAAGCCACTTAAACTCTTTCTGCAATGACCAGGGTTTGGCTAAAAACCAGCGCTGGTCAGCATTATAGAAGCCTTCGATTGTGATGAGTTCTCCTATCTCGCCAGCCTCGAAATCCTTTCGCTGCTGCTTCATGGGCTCGAAGAAACGTGAACTCTGACCGATAAGTACGCGGCGGTCAGTCTGCAGGCTGAGGTTAAGCAACTCTCGAGCTTCAGCTAATGAATCCAAGAATGGTTTGGCACATACAACATGTTTGCCTGCTGAGAGTGCTTGTTTAACGTGTAGGGCATGGAGGTGGTCAGGGGTATAGACACCAATGACGTCTATACGCGAATCATTTAACATGTCCTGATATTCAGTGGTGTAATGATGGAAATTAAACTCTTCTGCCCTTTGGCGACATAAATCTTCATTGCGGTCGCAAATGGTGATAAGTTCGTAATAATTGCTTTGTAGGGCCGCAGACATGGTGCTGCGGCCCTCACCTAATCCTAAAATTCCAATACCAAGCTTTTTCATTGTGCAGTGTTGTTTAGTTTGTATTTGTAATAGCTATTTATATCTAATAATTAACGTAGAATGGGGAGAATTAGTGTGCTTCCAACCAATTATTTCCAAACCCAGAATCGGCTAAAAGGGGCACTTTTAGTTGAATTGCGTTTTGCATCTCCTCAATCACGATGCGTTCCACTTGTTCTTTTTCCTCAGGTAAAACGCTAAAGTTCAGTTCGTCGTGTACTTGCAGAATCATCTTAGACCGTATGTTTTCCCTCTTAAAGCGTTGATAGATACGTATCATTGCTACTTTAATAATATCGGCAGCAGTGCCTTGTATGGGAGCATTTATAGCATTACGTTCGGCAAAGCCGCGAACGGTAGCGTTCTGGGAATTTATATCAGGAAGGTAGCGACGGCGTCCAAATAGGGTAGTGACGTAACCTTGCTGACGGGCTGTTTCCTTTGATTCTTCCATATAGTCGCGAACTTGTGGAAATGTTTGGAAATAACCATCAATGAGCATCTTAGCTTCGTCACGAGGAATATCCAAACGCTCGGCCAGACCAAAAACAGTGATGCCATAGATAATACCGAAGTTGGCACGTTTCGATTTGGTACGCTCGTCGCGGGTCACTTCGTCAATAGTTTTCTTATAGATATTGGCTGCTGTGGCAGCATGCAAATCCTTACCCTCGCGGAATACTTCTATCATATTTTCATCACCAGACAGATGGGCCATAACACGTAATTCTATCTGACTATAGTCAGCAGAGAAAAACAGACAGCCTGGTTCTGGAATAAAAGCTTTCCTAATCTCTTTGCCGTCTTCACCACGAACAGGTATATTTTGTAAGTTAGGGTCGCTGCTGGAAAGACGGCCAGTTGCTGTTACTGTTTGATTGAATGATGTATGGATATGACCTGTATGTGGGTTTATCAATTTTGGTAGGGTATCAACGTAAGTGCCCAATAATTTCTTCAAGCCACGATGATTGAGAATGTGACCTATAATTTCGTGTTTGTGGCGTAATTGTTGCAAGACTTCCTCGCTGGTAACATATTGTCCCGTCTTTGTTTTCTTGGCTTTTTCTACAACATGTAATTTGCCAAACAGAATATCGCCTACTTGCTTTGGAGATGCAATATTGAACTGCTCACCTGCTAATTCATAGATGCGCTGCTCGATTTCCACCATACGTTGGGTTAATAGCTTGCTGGTTTCTGCCAACGATTGGGTATCTATCCGTACACCGTTCATTTCCATCTCTGCTAATACAGGCATTAGTGGCATCTCTATATTATAAAAGAGGTCTTCGCAATTGTGCTTCTTCAGCTCTGGTTCCAATTTATTTTTAAGTTGAAGCGTGATGTCGGCATCTTCACAGGCATATTCATAAACTTGCTCTGGTGCGAGGTCTCTCATGTTGCGCTGGTTCTTTCCGCGTGGTCCGATGAGTTCGTCAATGTGAATAGTTTGATAGTGCAGGTACACCTCTGCCATATAATCCATATTGTGACGCAATTCTGGTTGGATGAGATAGTGCGCTATCATGGTGTCCCACATTTGTCCTTTCAGTTCGATGCCGTAGTTTCGTAACACTTCAAGATCATATTTTAAGTTCTGACCTATCTTCATGATGCGTTCATCCTCATAGACAGAGCGAAATATATCTACTATTTTTTGTGCCTCATCACGTTGGGGTGGGATAGGGACATAATAGGCCTCATGTTCTTGAACAGAAAAGCTCAAGCCCACCAATTCGGCATTGATTGATGATGTACTGGTGGTTTCCGTATCTAGAACGAGAAAATCTTTTGTCCTAAAAAAGTCATTTAATTTCCTACAATCCTCTTCATTATCAATGAGTTTATATTCATGAGGTACTGTTTTTAGGCTCTCAAAACTCAAGAATTCTGAAGCATCTGTCCCTTCGGTCGCAAATTCTGCAAAGAGACTGAGTTGTGCGTTAGCAGGTTTTTGCGTTACTTTAGGTTTTTTAAGAATCTTGTTAGCCAAGCTTTTGAACTCCAGTTCTTCTAATAATTTGGAGAGTTTAGTTTCGTTTGGCTCTTTAATTTCCAATGTTTCTATATCTAAATCAATAGGAACATCAGTTTTGATAGTAGCGAGGAACTTCGACATACGAATATCCTCTACGTGGGTTTCCACTTTAGTACGCAAAGCACCTTTGATATCAGCAGTATGCTCCAACAGATTCTCTACTGTGCCAAATTCGTTAATCAGTTTGACGGCTGTCTTCTCACCTACACCAGGACACCCAGGAAAATTATCGGCCGAGTCGCCCATTAAGGCAAGTAGGTCGATGATTGCTTCAGTCGATGGAATGGAATATTTTTGCTTTACCTCCTTTGGTCCTAACGTTTCATAACCGCCACCGTGACGAGGACGATAAATAAAAATATTAGGGCGTACTAACTGACCGTAGTCTTTATCAGGCGTTAGCATATAGGTCTCAATACCTTTCTCACTAGCTCTTGTGGCTAACGTGCCTATGATATCATCCGCTTCATATCCGTCAACTTGCAGGATAGCAATATTGTATGCCCTAAGTAAATCTTTAATGATAGGGATAGATTGGCGAATATCCTCTGGGGTTGCCTCACGTTGTGCCTTATAAGCGGGGTAGGCTTCACTGCGAAATGTCGGTCCATGAGGGTCGAAAGCAACACCGATATGAGTAGGTTGTTCCTTGGTCAATACCTCTTGAAGGGTATTTAGGAATCCCATGATAGCGCTGGTATTAAGTCCTTTTGAGTTTATTCGAGGATTTTTAATGAAGGCATAATACGAGCGATAAATTAGAGCGTAAGCATCTAAAAGGAAGAGTTTCTCCATAAGCAAATTAAATTTTCCGCGTAAAATTACATAAAAAAACATTACTATCCAATTATTTTCGCTACTTTTGTACGAAAATTCGGAAGCGCATGGATTATTTAAACATCATTAAACAGCCGATAGCGAGGAATTTGGACGATTTCATCGTATTATTTGAGCAGGCTTTGACCTGTGAATCTAATAGTATGTTGGAGTCTGTTTTAAAACATATCCGTCAGCGTGGAGGCAAACGAATGCGTCCAATTTTGACATTTCTGATAGCGAGGTGTTATGGTGAAGTTTCTGAGGTGACGCAACATTCGGCCGTGAGTCTTGAATTGTTACATACTGCTTCTCTTGTTCACGATGATGTAGTGGACGAAAGTTATGAGCGTCGTGGGCAGGCCTCTGTAAATGCGTCATTTAATAATAAGGTGGCAGTACTTGTAGGTGATTATATTCTCTCTACATCTCTTTTACATGTATCATACACGAATAATCCGCAAATTGTGCAAGGTCTGTCGGAATTAGGTAGAACATTAGCGGCTGGTGAGATTCTCCAGTTATCTAATATCCAGTGTCAGGAACTGAGAGAGGACGTTTATTATCAAGTAATCCAGCAAAAGACAGCAGCGCTTTTTGAGGCGTGCGCAGCCATTGGTGCTTTATCGGCAGGAGCTAATAATGAACAAGTAGAGCGTGCTAGACGCTTTGGACAACAACTGGGTATCATGTTCCAAATTCGCGACGACATCTTCGATTATTTTGATTCCAAAGAAATAGGAAAGCCGACAGGTAATGATATGGCGGAGGGAAAACTAACGCTTCCAGTCATTTACGCGCTAAGTTGTAATCACTCTGAGTCCATGCAGATTTTAGCGCGTAAAGTGAAAGCCAGAACTATCAATATGGATGAAATCGCTGCTTTGGTTGAGTTTACGAAACAGCAAGGAGGCATTGAGTATGCTGAGCAAAAGATGGCTGAGCTAAGTCTGCAATGTAAAAGTTTTATTGAGCATGACGTAAAAGAAAAGGCCATCAGAGATGCTCTGACGGCCTATGTTGATTACGTTGTTCTACGAAACTATTGAGTTAGAAGAACTTCTTTTCTTCGCCAATTACTTCACTGAGCAATTGATTTGCCAGACGTGATGTACCCATGCGGAACCATTGGTTAGTGAGCCATTTCTCGCCTAAAACCTCTTTCACAATAGTGTACATAATGAGCGCATCCATTACAGTATTTAGCCCACCTGCAGGCTTAAAACCAATTTGTATGCCCGTCTTTTCATAATATTCTTTGATGGCTTGACACATTACATAAGCGGCTTCTGGAGTAGCAGCAGGCTCTAACTTACCAGTGGAAGTCTTGATATAGTCGGCACCAGCATACATTGATAGGATGGAAGCCTTCTTAATGTCAGCGCAAGAGGGTAGGGCACCTGTTTCTAAAATCACTTTCATCTTCTTCTTGCCGCAGACAGCTTTCAACTCTGAAATTTCTTCTGCTACGGTTTCATAGTCGCCACTAAGGAACTTGCCAACAGACATGACAATATCTATCTCTGTGGCACCGTCACGAACGGCAAAAGCCGTTTCGGCTACCTTTATTTCAATTTGTGCTTGTGAAGATGGGAAACTTCCTGATACACAAGCAATTTCAACGCCATCTACCTCCAACGTTTCTGCTACTGTTTTTGCGAAACAGGGGTAAACGCAAATAGTTGCAACATGGGGCAGATTGGGGTATTGCTCATCGAACAGATTTACTTTCTCAGTAAAAGCCATTACACTTTCTTCGGAGTCTGTAGTCTTCAAAGTCGTCAGCTCTACGCTACCTAACAGGAATTTCTTGACTTCCAGCGTGTCATTCTCGTGCACTTTCTCTGAAATGATTTCTTTAACGGCCTTCTTTACCTCGGCATCTGTAATGTTGTAGTCGTAGAGGTTTAGAGCCTGCTGATACATGTCTTCTGGGCGTTCATCGTGGTGATGCTCGTGCCCGCAAGGGCATTCATGCTCATGGTGGTGATGATGTTCTGTCATAGGTTAATTGTTTTCTTTTAGTTTTTCATTATGTATATGTCTTTCTTTATCTCGCATTGTTTTTTTCTCAATGGATTTTACCAGTTCTTCTGTCAGATCTGTCCCTGTTTGATTAGCCAGGCAGAGTAGAATCCACAGCACGTCGGCTAATTCTTCGCCAAGATTGTCTTTTTCGCCTGCCTTGAAACTTTGGTCGCCGTATTTTCGTGCGATTACTCGCGCCAGTTCACCTACTTCTTCTGTTAGAACTGCCATGTTTGTTAGCTCTGAGAAGTAACGGACACCGTATTTCTTTATCCACAAATCAACAGCTTCTTGTGCTTCTTTGATAGTCATAATTCTGTTATTTTGTGAGAGATAAGGTACTTATCTCTCTGCTATTTCTTCATGCGATTTTACTCTTTGTTCTTTGTGTCCATACAAATAGTGACAGGTCCGTCGTTTAGCAGTTCTACTTTCATGTCGGCCCCAAACTCTCCAGTGCCCACAGGTTTGCCGAGTGTCTTGGAAAGTTGCTTGCAAAAAGCCTCGTAGAGTGGGACGGAAATCTCGTGACGGGCGGCTCTCAGCCACGACGGGCGGTTTCCTTTCTTGTAACTGGCATAGAGCGTGAACTGCGACACGACAAGCACTTCTCCATTTACGTCGGTGATAGAGCAATTCATTACGCCATTCTCGTCGTTGAATACACGCAATCCTGCCACTTTGTGCACCAGCCATTCCACATCCTCAACGGTGTCTTCCTCGCATACGCCTAATAGAATTAAATATCCTTGACGAATGTTCGCCTTTACGTTGCCCTCAATGGTTACGCTGGCTTTGGTGACTCTTTGGATGACTGCTCTCATGCTGCAAAGATACGTAATATATTTTATACTTCCAAATTTACTACCTTAAAATATATCAGTTCTCTAATTGGAAATAATCGTAAACAATTTTGGCTTTTGAAGGGCCAATAATATCTGTTATAGCACTAATATCTGCTTCCTTGATTCGTTTCACGGTTTTAAACGCTTTCAACAACTGTTCACGTGTCTTTGGGCCTATACCCTTAATGTCATCTAATTCGGAGTGCAGGGCATGTTTAGAACGTTTGTCACGATGGAATGTGATAGCAAAACGGTGTACCTCATCCTGTAGATGCGTGAGTACACGGAATAGTTCTGAGTTGGTCTTTATACCAACGACTCGTGGAGGGAAACCATAGAGTAATTCGTTGGTGCGATGCTTGTTATCTTTGGCCAGTCCAGCAATAGGAATATCCAGCCCTAATTCGTCCTGAACTGCTTGTCGAATGACCTCCATTTGCCCCTTTCCACCATCGGCTACAATAAGGTCAGGCAGGGGCTGGTTCTCCTCAGTTAGACGTTTGTAACGGCGGAATACTACTTCTTTCATTGAAGCATAATCGTCAGGTCCTACTACCGTTTTGATGTTATATTTCCGATAATCTTGCTTAGAAGGCTTCATTTTCTTGAAAACAACGCACGCTGCAACGGCATCGCTACCAGAGATGTTGGAGTTATCAAAACATTCTATCTGATATGGAATCTTGGGCAAATGAAGCAAGTCCTGCAATTCTTTCATTAGTCTCACTTGTTTCTGCTCTGGATTCAACTTTTCTGCTTGTTTCAAGCGGTCGAATTTGTATTGTTTACCATTCATTAGAGACAAATTCAGCAGTGTCTTCTTGTCACCACGTTGAGGTATTGTGATAGTCACGCCCTCCATATTAAGGTTTATCTCAATAGGCAGGATTATTTCTTTCGCATGGCTGTCAAAACGCTCGCGCATTTCGACAATAGCTAACTGCAACAACTCCTCGTCCGTTTCTTCTAACTTCTTCTTGTATTCAAAAGTAAACGACTGGTTGATTTGTCCGTTAGAAACATGAATGTAGTTGACGAATGCAATCTTTTCATCATTGGTAATCGTGAAAACATCTACATTGTCTATGGAGTGGCTTACTACTTCACTCTTTGCTACAAATTGCTCTATCAATAGATAGCGGCGCTTCAGTTCTTCTGCTTCTTCAAAACGCAATTCTTCTGCAAGCTGGAGCATCTCGGCCTTCATTTGGCGAAGGACTTCACGCGTGTTTCCTTTTAGAATTTCACGAGCCTGCTCTATATTTCTGCGATATTCTTCCTGCGATTGCTTACCAACGCACGGTCCACCACAGTTTTTGATATGATATTCCAGACAAACCTGATACTTCTTTTGTTCTATCCCTTCTTGTGTGATGGGAAAACGACAAGTGCGGGGTCGATAAAGTTTCTTTATCAGTTCCAACACTGCATACATGGAAGAAATATGTGAATAGGGGCCGTAATAGGTGCCCCATTTCTTGTTGATGGTTCGGGTGTTGAAAATACGCGGCAGAAATTCTTTCGTGATACAAATGCTTGGATAGGTTTTGCCGTCTTTCAGCAGTACATTGTATCGTGGATTATATTTTTTTATAAGAGCGTTCTCTAATAATAGGGCATCTTCCTCCGTATTTACCACCGTATAGCTGATGTCCCAAATTTTAGATACTAACACTTTGGTTTTAAATCTATCTACCTCTGTGTGGAAGTAAGACGAGACACGATTCTTCAGATTTTTGGCTTTGCCTACATATATAATTGTCCCCTCGGCATCGTAATACTGATAGCTGCCAGGTTTTTCTGGCAGCGCGCTGACAATCGCTTTCAGTTTTGACAATCGTGTCTCGTTCTCTTCCTTTGTCATGCTTGAAGGTTTCACGTGAAACGTTAGACCTTTATCAAGGTAGTGACTTCTTCACCGTTGTCAAATACGTCACGTCCATGTAGTCCCTCGTCGGTGATTTCGATGAGAAAATTAACATAGACTCCTTTGGGGTTGAACTTTCTTACCAAGTTACAAGCGGCTTTCATGGTTCCACCAGTTGCCAAGAGGTCATCGTGTAATAGCACTACATCTTTGTCGTTGATAGCATCTTCGTGAATTTCGATGGTATCGGTACCATATTCTTTTTGATAACTCTCTTGTACGGTATCAGCGGGGAGTTTTCCCGGCTTTCTGGCAAGCACGACGCCAGCGCCCAGCTTGACAGCGAGGGCAGAAGCCATAACAAACCCTCGGCTCTCAATGCCGACAATCTTGGTGATGCCTTTGTCTTTGTAGAGTTCATAAAGCTCGTCCACCATGATTTGTAGGCAGGCGGGGTTTTTGAACAGGGTGGTTACGTCGCGAAAATTGATACCCTTCTGTGGAAAATCTGGAATACAACGAAGGTTGGCCATCAATGTTTTGTTGTTCATAAATGCTTGCGTTATAGTTAATAATATTGTCTGTTGTTTCACGTGAAACTTTTGTTACCTTCCTAAAAGCACCAACATGGCATTGATGTCACTTGGTGACACTCCAGAGATGCGGCTGGCTTGAGCCAATGTTTCTGGTTGGATGCGTTCCAATTTCTGACGTGCTTCTGTTGAAACGGCTGTTAGGTTAGGGTAATCAAAGCGTCCTTTAATTTTGATGTTCTCCAAGCGGCGCATCTTTTCTGCCACTTGTCGTTCTCGCTCAATATATCCTTTGTATTTGATGCGTATCTCGGTCGCTTCTGCGATTTCCTCGTTCCTGTTAGGTAGTTTGTCCACCATAGCTCGCAGGTCTGGCACCAAGTCGTATAACTTTGCGAAGTTCAACTCTGGCCGAGCCACTAAATCTGCCAATTTGCAGCCATAGACGAGTGGGGTAGAGCCGATATTCTCCAAAGCGCTATTGACTTCCTTAGGCTTGATAGCATAGTTGTTGCAAAAGGTTTCCATCTCATCAATGGCTTGTTTCTTCTCAATCCACCAGTCGTAGCGCTCTTTTTTTGCAATGCCCAACTCGTAAGCCTTTTCCGTTAAACGAGCATCAGCATCATCTTGGCGAAGCAAGATGCGATATTCTGCTCTGGAGGTAAACATGCGATATGGCTCGTCTACGCCTTTCGTCACCAAGTCGTCTATTAACACGCCAATGTAGGCCTCGTCGCGCTTCAGTTCAAAGGTCTGGTGTGTTGATGAGCTGGAGTCACCGCCAGCGGAACCTGCCGTAAGGGCAGCATTGATGCCAGCTATTGTTCCCTGGCCACCTGCCTCCTCATATCCAGTAGTGCCATTTACTTGTCCAGCCATGAAAAGCCCACTAATAATCTTCGATTCCAACGAGTGTGTCAGCTGGGTTGGGTCAAAAAAGTCGTACTCAATAGCATAGCCTGGGCGATACACCTTTACGTCCCTCAAAGCTGGTATCTTTCTAAGTGCTGCTATCTGCACATTCATGGGCAACGACGACGAAAAGCCGTTTAGGTACATCTCGTTGGTGTCCTCGCCCTCTGGCTCCAAAAATAGTAGATGTTGCGTTCGTTCGGGGAAAGTAACGAGCTTTGTTTCAACGGACGGACAATAACGGGGGCCAATTGATTGTATCTGCCCATTATATAGTGGCGAGTCCGCTAGTCCGCTGCGCAAGGTTTCGTGCGCCTCCTCGTTGGTGTAACACACCCAACAAGGCAATTGCTGTAAAAGGCGCTGCTCGCCCATGTATGAGAATTTGTAATATCCGTTCTCGCCGTCTTGTCGCTCCATATCCTCAAAGTGAACGCTCCGTTTGTCAATACGCACGGGAGTGCCCGTTTTCATACGGGCCGAGCGAATTCCGTGTTGTGTGATACTCTCCGTCAGGCGAGGTACTGCAGGCTCAGCGATACGTCCGCCCGCCACCATACGTCGTCCAATGTGCATCAGTCCGTTGAGGAACGTGCCAGCGGTGATTACCACGCACCCTGCCCTCAACTCACAACCCCAAATGGTTCTTACCCCTACCACCCGTTTCGTCTGTTGCGTTGCCAATGCCGTAGGAGTAGTTCCCGTATTCTCTACAATAAGCTCCTCTACTTGGTCTTGCCAGATGTCGAGGTTAGGAGTGTTGTCGAGCATGGAGCGCCATTTCCAGATGAATTTTCCTCTGTCACATTGCGCTCTTGGGCTCCATACCGCAGGCCCTTTCGAGCGGTTCAGCATGCGAAACTGAATGGCCGTTGCATCCGTCACCAGCGCCATCTGGCCACCCAGCGCGTCAATCTCGCGCACAATCTGACCTTTGGCAATTCCGCCAACGGCAGGATTACACGACATCTGGGCAATCTTGTTCATATCCATCGTGACCAGACACGTCTTTGCACCCATGTTGGCAGAGGCCGTTGCCGCTTCGCATCCAGCATGCCCGCCACCAATGACTATCACGTCATACGTTAAAATCATGTTGCAAAGATACGAATAAGTGCGTAAAAAGCCAAATAACTTTTTGCCTTTTTCGACCGAGCCATTTCTTGACACCTTACTCCCCAAAGCAATGCAGACCAGACGAAACAAAAAATAAATCCCCGATTTGCCGCCAACGAATCGTATTTTCATCGGCGATAAACCGTACTTTCGTTAGCCACGAAAGTACGCCCCACCATTGCTGTGTCTATTGTATACCCCTTGTCTCCCGTGCGTATACAGTTTGTATACTGCTGGTATACAACTTGTATACACGGCATATACAACCTGTATACTCCTGGTATACAAACGGT
>JAFLSF010000018.1 GCA_022511045.1 Prevotella sp. | reverse complement strand
GCATAGCTCAGCTGGTTAGAGTATCACCTTGACATGGTGGGGGTCCTTGGTTCGAGTCCAAGTGTCGACACTTTTAATAATGAAAAACATGGTAGAAAAGAAGTTTAAGAGAACAACCGTGACGGCGGCACTGCCTTATGCCAACGGTGGGGTACATATTGGTCACTTGGCTGGTGTCTATGTTCCGTCCGATATTTATGTGCGCTATCTTCGATTGAAGAAGGAGAATGTCATGTTCATCGGAGGCTCTGACGAGCACGGGGTGCCCATCACCGTAAGGGCTCTGAAGGAGGGTATTACTCCGCAAGACGTGGTAGACCGCTATCACGCCATGATTAAGAAATCGTTCGAGGAGTTTGGAATATCGTTTGATATTTATAGCCGCACGACCTCAAAGACACATCACGAGTTTGCCGCTCAATGGTTCCGCAAGTTGTACGACGAGGGAAAACTGACGGAGGAGACGACGGAGCAGTTGTACGACGAGGAGGCAAAGCAGTTTTTGGCCGACCGCTATGTGGTGGGCGAGTGCCCTTATTGTCACGCTGAGGGTGCCTATGGCGACCAGTGTGAAAAGTGTGGGCGCGACTTGAGTCCTACGGAACTGATTAACCCGAAGTCGACCATCAGCGGCTCGACACCCGTGTTGAAGAAAACGAAAAACTGGTATCTGCCCTTGAACGACTATCAAGAGTGGCTGAAGAAATGGATATTGGAGGAGCACAAGGAGTGGCGCCCCAACGTCTATGGTCAGTGTAAGAGCTGGCTTGATATGGACTTGCAGCCTCGCGCCATGACCCGCGACTTGAATTGGGGAATTCCCGTGCCAGTGGAAGATGCCGAGGGTAAGGTGCTCTATGTGTGGTTCGACGCGCCCATAGGCTATGTGAGCAACACCAAAGAGCTTTGTGAGAAAAAGCCCGAGAAGTGGGGAAACTGGGAGCAGTGGTGGCAGGACGAGGATACTCGCTTGGTGCACTTTATCGGAAAGGATAATATCGTGTTCCACTGTATTATCTTCCCTGTGATGATGAAAGCGCACGGAGGATATATCTTGCCAGACAATGTGCCTGCCAATGAATTCTTGAACTTGGAGAATGACAAGATTTCGACCTCGCGCAACTGGGCCGTATGGTTGCACGAATATTTGGTGGACATGCCTGGCAAGCAGGACGTGTTGCGCTATGTGCTGACGGCCAATGCTCCAGAGACCAAAGATAATAACTTCACATGGAAGGACTTTCAAGACAGAAACAATAATGAGTTGGTGGCTGTCTACGGCAATTTTGTGAACCGTGCCCTGCAACTGACGAAGAAATACTGGGATGGGGTTGTGCCTGCCTGCGGTGATTTGCAGGAGGTAGACCGCCAGACGTTAGCGGAGTTTAAGGACGTGAAACAGAAGGTGGAAGCCCTGCTCGACCAGTTTAAGTTCCGCGATGCGCAGTTCGAGGCCATGAATCTGGCACGTATAGGTAATCGTTACATTACGGAATGTGAGCCCTGGAAAGTGTGGAAGACCGACCCCAAACGTTGTGAGACCATCCTTAACATTTGCTTACAGCTGACGGCAAACTTGGCAATCGCCTTTGAGCCTTTCCTTCCGTTCTCGAGTAAGAGGCTGCGCGGAATGTTGAACATGGAAAGTTTCGACTGGGAACAGTTGGGCAGCACAGCTTTGCTGGAGGCTGGTCACCAGTTGGGAGAGCCTGCCCTGCTGTTTGATAAGATAGAGGACAATACGATTCAAGAACAGTTAGACAAATTGTCTGCCACCAAAAAGGCTAACGAGGCAACTCAATATAAGGCAGCACCAGTGAAGGAAACAGTCTCATTTGAGGACTTTGAGAAGCTGGACATCCGTGTGGGATTGGTGAAGGATTGTCAGAAAGTGAAGAAGTCGAAGAAACTCTTGCAATTTACCATTGACGATGGGAGTGGCACTGACCGTTCTATTTGTTCTGGTATAGCCGCTTTCTATGAGAATCCCGAGGAACTTGTCGGAAAGCGTATACTCTTTGTTGCTAACTTTGCACCTCGTCAGATGATGGGCATTGAAAGTCAAGGTATGATTCTTTCTGCGGTAGATTTCGACGAGACACTGAGCGTGGTGACGACTACGAAAGAGGTGAAGCCTGGTAGCCAAGTGGGCTAAGGGGCGGCATAGATATAATAAAGAAGAATGCGGGGATGTATTGACGTCCCCGCGTTCTTTATGTTGATAACCTTACCCGATAGTATAGGCAATAATTACGGCAAGTCCCATTAAGATGGCAAAGACAAATAGGGCTCTTTTAATAAACTTCTCAACCTTCTTGCGGGTCTTAATCCTTTTTAGACTTTTCTCCTTAAAGATGGAAGAACTGTCTTTTTTGTGATGCCTATGATGGTGATGATGTTCAGACATAACAAATTGTGATTTGCGTTATTACTTCAAGATATTATACAGCAACGAGGTCAGCGAAATCAAGATGCTAGTGGCAGAGAACCATAGTGTGGTCATGGAACCTACACTTGAGTTTTGCGACTTCACCTTGTTAGGTTCTACATAGACAATGTCATTCTGCTGAAGATAGTAATAAGGCGAGTTGATGATGTTGGCATCGTTGAGGTTTAGTACGTGTATCTCTTTCTTGCCATTAGCATCCTCTCGGATGAGTTTTACCCTGTCACGAACACCATAGATGGTTAGGTCGCCAGCCTGTGCCAGTGCCTCAAGAATGTTGATTTTCTCGTTAGCAACGGTAAACATGCCAGGGCGTGTTACCTCACCAATGACAGAAATCTTATAGTTAATCATGCGGACGGTAACGATAGGGCACTCGCTGTCACTCATGAAAGGCTTTATCTTTTCTAATATCAACTGCTCTGCCTCGTTCTTGGTCATGCCACCCAAATGCAATTTGCCAACCAAAGGAAAGTTGATGTTCCCCTCGTTGTCAACGATATAACTCTGGAGAGTGGGCTGAGTGGTGCTGGCAGTACGAATGGAAAGGGTCTGTGTGGTAGCTATCGTCAGGTTGAACGGGGCTGCTGCCTCGGGATTAGTAGTGCTGACGGTGATAGACAAAATGTCTTTTGGCATGATGCGGGCATCGTAAAGAAACTGCGACATATCTAGATTGACGGAGTCGGAGTTCTTAAAATAGGCTACATTCTTAGTGCTTCCGCAGCCCGTTATCATCATACTGATAACAAACAATGCAAATAATAGCTTGACTTGTTTCATGTTATTCTTCTTGGTATTTGTTCTTGTCTTATTGTCTTAAAAGTTCCACCAGTGCCTACGCTTTGGCGGTTCTGGCGTGTTATGTGGATTCTGGTGCTCGGCCTCGTCTAACAAATGCGACCATTTCTTATGCTTGGAAATCATTTGGTAGATGGTTCCCCAATCGGGCAATCCGCCTACGTTTCGGTCGTCAATGAAAAGGTCTACTTTCAACTTACGGGAGAAATGCGGATTGTTATGCGTTGTCTCCTCTGGATAATCGCGATTGACAGCATAAAAATTCAGTCCTCTTTCATGGCACCATTGAACTGCCTCGTCCAGAAGTTCTCCCTCACGAACGCTCCAAAGAATCAAGTGATGACGATCCCTTTGGAGCATCTTTAGTGTTTCCACGGCGAAAGGTATCTCTTCCCCAATCTTAGGGTACTTGTGCTCGACTATGGTTCCGTCGAAATCTACTGCAATAGTCACTTCCTTCTTTATTTTTTAATGGAGTCGTCGTTCTTGTTACTATAGTGGCTATTAGCATAATTGCCGTAGTTACCATAGCTTCCGTAATTGCCATAATTGCCGTAACGGCTGTAATGGCCGTACTTTCCATAGCCATAATAGTAGCCATACTTCTTCTTCGACATATCGATGCCGTTTAGGACGACACATAGATTTGGCATCTTACCCTCTGCTGCTAAGGAGTTGAGCAGCATGATATTGCTCTTTGGCGTGTAGTCTGCACGGCAAACATAGCAGCAGACATTAGCGTAGCGAGCTATTTGCAAAGTATCAGTAACCAATCCTACGGGCGCAGTATCTAAAATGATATAGTCATAATGTTGCTTCAAGCACTCGAATATCTGGGATAGATTATCACGAGCCAAAAGCTCTGTTGGGTTGGGAGGTGTAGGGCCAGCCAACAGCAAGTCCAGATTATCATTCACGCCCGATGGTGAAATCTGGTCATATACATCCTGTTCTTTCAGCGAGCTCTTATTAAGTAAGATGCTGACACCCTTTGAACGGTCGTGGACGCCAAACAGCTTACCCAAGGCAGGTTTACGAATATCAAGACCGCAAAGGACAACTTTCTTGCCCAACAGCGAGAACGACATGGCCATGTTGGCAGCTATAAACGTCTTTCCTTCACCAGATATGGATGAAGTGAAAAGGATTACTTGGTCGTTCTCCTTCATCATAAACTGCACATTGGTACGCAGCGAACGGAACACTTCATCTATTTGATTGTTTGTGTTGGCCTGGACTACGATGCCTGCTGACGACTTGACACTATCGCTGGCGACGGGGATGTCAGACACAATGGGCAAAGTAGTCATGCGCGCTACGTCTTCATGGCCTTCGATGCGGAAGCGTAACAATTGCAGTAGGTAAAGGATTCCTAAAGGAATAACTAAAGCGAGAACCAGCGCTGCCAGCAGGAGGATGGCACTCTTTGGACTTATTTTGCCGTTGAACTGAGGCTCATCAATGAGTTTACCCTTATTGGCCGTTGCAGCTAATGATATGCTGTTCTCCTCACGTTTCTGTAGCAACAGCAGATAAAGGCCAGATTTTACCTCTTGCTGTCGACCGATTTGTGTCAGAACACGCTCTTGTTCTGGCGTACTTCCGATACGACTCTGATACTTGTCAAATTGGTCTTTGATGTTCTTACGCTGTATGTCAGCTGTGCGGCGAGCCTGCAGCAGAGCCGTGCGAATGGAAGTTTGCAAGTCGTCCAGTGTTTCTGTCAGCGTCTGCACTTGAGGAGACTGAGCACTGGCAGCCTTCATAAGTCGATTACGTTCCTGAACCGTCTGGTTGTAATTAGATATAAGCATCGTAGACGCGGCATCGGTCATACCAACGTTCGACGGAATAATCTTGTATTGATTGTTGGGGTTGTCAACAAACTCGCGCAGGTAGTCTAACAATTGAATCTGGGCAGTGGCTTCAGCCAATTTGGTTTCATATTGGCTTGACATGTGCAGTGTCTGCGTAGCATCTTGCTTCAACTCTATCAAAGCATGGCGCTTCTTATAATTCTCCAGTGCATCTTCGGTAGAACCTAACTCTGCATCAATCTTCTCCAGACGACCATTGATGAACTCCTCGGTGCGCAGTGCAATTTCATTCTTATCGGCGTTAGCTTGACGGTTGTAAACTTCTGCTAACTGATTTAAGTAATCCAAACCACGACGAGGGTTAACGTCTTTCAATGTCAATATGGCAATAGATGACATCTTGCTTGACAGATCTACCGATAGGCGATTTACATAGCCCGTCGCAACGTACATAGGCGGATTGATGGTGATGATGTATTCGTCTTCATCCTCAATTTCCTCCTTATTCTTTTCATTCTTGGTGAATGTTAAGGTTCCGAACTCTGTCTTAAAAGCAAAAGGCAGTTTCTCTGAACTTTTCCTAAATTCTGTTTGTTCTTTATTCTTGAAGATGGTCTTACCTTTCACGCTGTACTTGCCATTCTTAATGGTTAGCAACATCTGAATACTGCGTGTACCATTTAACAGTTCTTGGTCCATTTTGGCAAGACTTTCGGCATCTAAGTCAACATTGACAGGCTGGTCTTTATATACTACTGACTTCTTTACTTTTCCTACAGAGCGATATTCTGTGTATAACTTTAGGTCTAAAATAGCGTCGCGGGCCAGAATACGAGATTGTATTATCTCTATCTCGTTCTCAATACCTGCTGAGTTTGTCAATATACCAAAGTCTTGCATATTGTTCAGCATGCTGGTGGAACGACGATACCTGCTGTCGCCATCTTTGATAAGCATCTTTGCCGACACTTGATAAACAGGAGTGGCATAGCGCAAATATATGAGTGCTCCGCATACAAAAATAATCAGTGACAATAGGAAATACTGCCAGTTGAGAACCAACATGGCGAATAATGTGCGGAAACTAAATATCGACTCCTCTTCAATACCGACGGTCTCTTGTACGGTCTCAATATCTTGTTTCGTTAATTCAGACATAATAATATCTTTATGTGTTTCATGTGACAATTTGGTGCAAAGGTAATAAATGTTTTTCAATTGTCCAACCATTTAGACGATAAAAGGTGATTTAATTACTTGCAGAAACCTATTTCTTGGTTAGACCGAGGGTTAAGATGCTTATACGTATGCCTGTAACGTCTCTAATGCTGCTGCCCAATGCAATGAGGGTAGCCCCTGTGGTGCAAATATCGTCGATGAGTAGAACATGACGATTTTCTAACAATTCAGGACGGAGCAATAGGAAAGTGTTGTCAACATTTTCTTGACGCTCTTGTCTGGTGAGTGAGGTTTGGCTTTGGTGGAAATGTTTCCTGCTGATTGCCTTGGTGACGATGGGTAGTCCAGTTCTCTCACTGATACCGCGAGCCAACATCTCACTTTGGTTGTAGCCCCTTTGTCGATGCCGTTTGCGCGACAAAGGCACTGGCAACAGAACATCTATGTCTTCAAAAAAGCCTGCTAATTGCATTTCCTCTGCCATGATACGACCCATATCCTCTCCAATGTCTGGTCGTTGAGCGTATTTTAATTGATATACCATTTGTGCCATTTCGGAATGAGGCTCGAAGTACATCAATGCTGCAGCCCGTTCTACAGGCAATAGTCCCCAAAACAATTGGTCCATAGAGTTGTCGGTAGGCGTGAACTGGAAACTGGTACGTGGCAGGTGTAGCAGACAGACGGAGCATAAAGACCGCTCTGATGGGGCGAGTCGTCTGCCGCATACCACACAACAACGGGGAGAGATAAAGTCAAGTATTCTGGTCCACCAGTTCATGGTCTGTCATTGATTTGTCATTCTTCTTCGTCCTCTACCTCTATACATTGTCTGATAAGGTCGAAGGTGAAGCCTCGGGAGAGTGCAAAGCGAAGCAATTTCTGATTCATTTCGTAGTCACTTTGCGCCTTTGTCGTTTTGCGTTTCTGCTTTAAAAGTGGGCGTAACACTTCAAGATATTCTTCTTCGTCCACCTCGTCAAGTACCAACTGGCGAATGTCCTCGGCAATGTGCTTCTGCCATAACGCTTGTTCTACCTTGCGCCGTCCCCATTTGTTGTAGCGCACTTTGTCTTTGACAAAGGCGCGGGCGTAACGTTCATCGTCAATATATCGTTCTTTGATTAGGCGAGCCATGATACTGGCCTGCGTCTTTTCATCCAGTCCCCAGCGCCGCATCTTCTCCGTCATTTCCCATTGGCAGTGCTCACTTTGTGCACATAATGCTGCCAATTGCAGATAGGCCTCTTGTCCTGTCTTCTGTTTCATATCCGTGCTGTTACAAAACGGTCGTTATTATATTGGTCTTGATGAAGCGATACCTTGTTGAGTCCGATGTCTTTCAGTAGTTGGCATACTTCTTGCCCATATTGTCGATTGATTTCTACGATGAGCCATCCTTCGGGCAGAAGCACTTGAGAGGCATACTGTCCAATGGCCCGATGGAACAGCAACGGGTCGTCTTCAGGCACAAAAAGGGCTGTTGCCGGCTCATAGTCCAAAACGTTTTTGTCCATCCTCGCGCGTTCCTTATTTAGTATATAAGGGGGGTTGCTGACGATTATGTCAAATCTTGCGCGGGGGGGATAGCTTTGTGGATGGAGTATATCCACTAAACAGAAGTCAATATCAACTTGATGGCGTAAGGCATTTCCTTGTGCTATTTCCAAAGCTTTTTCAGAAATATCCCATGCTGAAATCTTTGCTTTTGGCCATTCTGCTGCTAAAGTAATGGCAATACATCCGCTTCCTGTCCCTATGTCAAGAACAGACAGGTTGTTTTCCTTGTTTTTCCCTCCTTTTGTTTCTAAAATGTGCTGGCACATCCATTGTGTCTCAGGCCTGGGTATCAGCACTCCAGACTCTACGTGAAATGTCCTTCCGCAAAATTCCGCCTCACCTAAAACATACTGCACAGGCTCTTGTCTTGACAGGCGTTGAGCAATTTCCTCCAATTCCTCTTGCTTATCTGCGGATAATTGTGTATCTTTGCCAAGTAAAATATCCGATAGCGTCAAACCGTAGCGCATTTCATAAACCATGCGGGCAATGGCTTTCGCCTCACCCTCGTCGTAGATGTGCGCCAAACGGTCCCAAAGTTGGTGATAACTCATTACAAATGCAAAGGTACAAAGAATATGGATAATTGCCAAATGTTGACAGACGAAACTTTCATGCGGCGTTGCCTACAACTGGCGGCTAACGGTATTCAAGGGGCACGCCCTAACCCTATGGTGGGAGCGGTTATCGTTGCTCCCAAGATTCTCTCAAATCCAGCCTCTCACCTTTCACCTCTTCCCACGATTATTGGCGAAGGTTATCACGTACGTTGTGGCGAGGCACACGCCGAGGTCAACGCTTTTGCCGCCGTCCGCCCAGAGGACGAATATCTGTTGCCCCAGTCTACCATTTACGTTTCTTTGGAGCCCTGCGCCCATTATGGCAAGACCCCACCTTGTGCTGAATTGATTATCAAAAAACGGGTGCGCCGTGTGGTAGTAGGTTGTATTGACCCTTTCGCCAAGGTGCAGGGTAGGGGTGTTGAGATGCTTCGTCAGGCAGGTATTGAGGTGACTGTTGGTGTCTTGGAACAGGAGTGTCGTTGGCTCAACCGCCGATTCTTTACCTATCATTCAAAGCACCGTCCTTATATCATATTGAAGTGGGCACAGACTGCCAACGGATTTATTGATGAAGAAGGCCGCCCTTGCCAGATTTCCAATGAGCATACCCGAATGTTCTCCCATCAACTTCGTGCCGAGGAGGATGCAATCCTTGTAGGGCATACGACTGATATAAGGGAACATCCGCAACTGACGGTTCGCTATTGGTGTGGACCCAATCCGAAGCGAGTGGTATTAACTCGCCAACGCCCTCTACCCCAGTTGATAGACGATCTCTATCAGCAAGGCGTTCAGTCGCTTATCGTTGAAGGTGGTCGTCAAACCCACGAGGCCTTCTTATCCGCAGATCTTTATGACGAAATACGCATAGAAACAGCTCCGTTTATAGTCAATGGTGGCACCCGTGCCCCTCAACTGCCTCCCAACCTGCGCCCTTACCGTCAAGAGACGTGGGGTGGTAATACGCTAAATTATTACAAAGTGGCTCCTAAAAAACACTTTTAAATAAAAAAGTTTGCGTGAGTCGCACTTTTATGCTAATTTTGTGCCCGATACTAACAAACTCATCTAAATTATACCAAACATGATTAAAAACTATCTTCCATTCCTCTATATGAGGAGAGTATTAGGTGTGTTGTTGACGGTGGTATGTTCATTGGCTGCATCCGCTGGAGACATTCACGTGGCAACTACGGGTAATGACGCTAATGATGGATCGGAGGGCGCACCGTTGCAAACAATTCACAAAGCTGTAGAACTAGTGAAAGCAGGTGACCGTATTTTGATTCACGAGGGTACATACTATATTACCCAACGTATTAAGATTCCAGAATTGCCCACCAATCCAGACCTGCGCTGTGAAATGCGTGCATGGCCAGAGGATGCAGTAGGTAAGGTTATTATCGATGGCTCAAAGATGAATCCTGCTACGGAAAACGAGTTCAAGATGGCACGCTGTATCTATGTGAACCACCTTGCCAATTACTGGACGTTCTACGGTCTGGTACTTCAGAACGCAAAGGACAATGGTATGAAGTTAGAGGGTTCGTATAACATTATTGAGCGTTGTACTTTCCGTTATAACAATGATACAGGTTTACAGATTGGTATGTTTAAGGATTTCGCGATAGAGGAAACCAAGTCATTCCCCATTAGTGGAACTCCTCAGTTTAATCCAGGTTATACCTATTGCCGTTACAATAAGATTATCAATTGCGACTCTTATGAGAATGCAGACTTGGAGGCGTATGGCGGCAAGAGCGACGACGGTGGCGATGCCGACGGTTTTGCTTGTAAGCTGTTCCCAGGTCCTGGCACAGAGTTTCACGGATGTCGTGCATGGAACAATTCCGACGATAACTGGGACCTCTATATGGTATACCATCCTGTCGTTATAGACCACTGTTGGTCTTATCATGCTGGTTACTATACCGATAAAGCTACGGGTAAAGAGATAGAGGGTAAGAATGGAAACGGTTTCAAATTAGGTGGTGGTGGTTCCGCAGGTGGTGCTGCTTTCGACCAGTCTACAGGAGCCCATGTGGTGACCAATTGTGTGTCGTTTGAAAACTTGCATAAAGGTTTTGACCAAAATAATGCCTATGAGGGCATGTACATATTTAACTGTGTGGCATGGGGTAATGAGTACAACTATCGCTTCCCCACCATCTTTAAATATGGTGGTATGACTATTCGCAACTGTGTGGGATGGGGTGCTACTGCCCAGAAAAGCGGAGTTGCTGTGGGTAACCACGAATTCCTTTCTCCAGACAAAGAGGGCTATCAAGATCCCGATACTGATTTCAATTCTTGGACAACTATTGACGGCTGTAATCCCATTAAGGAAGGCTACAAGGAAGGAAAAACTCAGATTGTGACAAAAGACCATTCTGGCGAGTTCCTCTCACTGAGCAAAGAAGACTTCATGGCAGAGCGTGAAGCTGACGGCTCGTTGCCGAACAACAATTTTGCACGATTGAAAGAGGGCAGTATCTTCAAGGATATGGGTACGCCTATTATTGGTTACACCCCAACACGTAAAATGACAGAAGCAGAGTGTACGGCTGCAGGTTTGGAATATATTACAGCCGACGACGTGTACATCCCCTATAACGATGATGCTCCAGACTTTGGAGCCTTCGAGTTGGACGGCACTCCTTTTGATTTTGTTGTTCCAGACAAGATAGAGGTGAAATGTAAGACGGCTAATAGCAGTCAAGAAGTGATAGAAGGACGTCCTATTGTTGACATTGTTTATGAATTGAACGACGTAGCTACTAATGCTGTAGTCACGGGATTGGCAGAAGGACTTTCTTATGCTTACGACCCTACTACCAAGACGGTAACCATCAGTGGTACTCCACAGATAGGATGTACTTTTACTCTCACTGTTACTGGCAATGAGGAAGAAGGAGTAAAGCCTTATACAACAACGGGTATCATTACATTAGTTACTCCGTTTAAGGTGCTTACAGGCGACTGGTACCACTTCCAAGATGCATGGGAAGATCTGCCCGCAGACCTAAAGGGTGTTCTTGAACAGATTGCTGGAAGTAGCAATACAACCAGTTATAGCCCCGATAAGACCGAAAGCGATGGTACAGTGCCTGGTGGCTGCACCGTAGGTGGTTTTGATATAGGTAAGAACAACGGAGGTATTCGCTGGAACCTTGAAAACGGTGTGCTGCAACTGAAAGTGAATCTTCATTTCACTGGTGACCGCCAATATAAGATTGCGTGGACACTTGCTGACGGTAGTACTGGTTCCAAAACTACAGATAAGATGAAGAAACAAACCCTCTTGGCATGGGACCTCATTGAAGTTGCAGGTCTTACAGAGGAAAAAGCTAAGCAGATACGTACCATTGAGCTGCTTAATACCAGTTCAGGTGGTGGTGCCCGCATTTACGATATGTATGTTCGCGTGCCTGATACCAGCGCAACAGGCATCCAGAACATTAAGAACAACGCAAATGTCGAAGGTCGCACTATGAAAGTGCTTGAAAATGGTCGTCTGATTATCGTGAAGAATGGTGAGCGCTTCAATATAGCAGGACAAAAGATGTAAATAACAGACTGCTCCAAAGAGGAGAGTTTAAACTGTACATACGACGGATTGGGAGGGGTAGATACCTCTCCCAATTTGTTTGTTTTAATTGTTACTCCGTTGCAAAGACAGGGACTATTTTCGGAATGGCCAGTAGATGGGAGGAGAAAATGATGGATTGGGTGTGGTGCAAGTGGGAAGTAAGCACACATGGAGTGCGGACTATCCGGACAGAGGGTGCGGAGTAAGCAGACATCGAGCGTGGACTATACACACAAAGAATGAGGCCTATCCTCACCGCATTTGAGTATAGGCCTTGTCAAGTGTTAATTTAAGGGGGGCGGATGTTGAGGATTTGTTAAATGTGAATTAGGGTCTGGTTATACATATAACCAGACCCTAATTTCGCATATTGCATTGTGTGCGATGAATTACTTCATCATCACCTTCTTACCGTCCTTGATAACAAGACCCTTGAAGCTGTTGTCAACACGCTGACCAGCGAGGTTGTACATAGCGCTACCAGTAGTCTTGACAGAAGTAGTAACAGCAGAGATACCAGTAGAAGCACCCTGAGTAACGGTGACGGTCAACTGAGCTCCCTCTTGGAAGAATACTACAGTGGCAGAGCGTTCCTCAACACCTGCGGGTAGAGCATCTGCACTGAATACGAGGTCAAAATGATAACCATCTTCGGTATAACTTTCATTAGCAATTCTTACAGAGAGCCATACAGGCCATCCATCATCGTCATAGTCTTCATCAGCATCAGTATCTGTAATAGCACTTTCAAAATAAAGACGAGTGCTGTAATCTGAATTGCAAATCATAGGCTCTACTGTGATCGATGCCTGTCCACCAGTTGCTGGTAATGCTATGTTGGTATCGTTTTCTGTATGGAGATAACCATAGGAGAGACCATCAAAACCAACAAATGCATGACCATAATATGCTAACGTAGATACTCTGCCATTATCCGCTCTAATAACTGCTGTTGATGTGGTCGTGCTATTATCCTCTCCACCATCACCTATAGCCATGCCAGTAAATGTTCCGTTATTCCAGCCCTCAACAACAATGGCAAACTCATAGTCAACAAAGAAATAATCAATATTGAATATAGTACCCGTCTCGTCTGTAGACTTAAAGTTATTCCACTTTAGCTGAGCGGTACTATTCCAATTGGAAGTTGATAGACTTGATTGGTCAAGGTCAGACTCTGCCACCAACTCACCTAATGCAGGACTGCCAGAACTACGATTAACTTTATAAATCTTACACTTCAGATTAACAGTCTCAGCAACCTTTGCAAAATTATAAACAAACATATTTACTCCTTCAAAATACAGGGGAACAACAGGCTTTCCTTGGAAAAAGACCAGACCACTATAATTAGAGGTTGTTCCTGCACTAACAATTCCACTTAAACCATTCTTTATGTTAGCTCGTGAAATAATAGGTGCGCTACCATCCTCAAACACCCAGCTGTCTCCAATAGCACCAGCATAGGCAAGACCTATACCATATTCATCATCGAAACCTTGATATGGGTCAGACTCCATTCCCTTATAGCTTCCTTTCAAGATAGGAGCAGCATAGAGTTCGCCACCTACCGTGTTAAATATAAAATCGCGAGTATCAGCAGAAGCCACTAATTGGTCATTATAGAATTTTTCACCATTGAAGCCAATAGTATATTGCTCCCAACTCCAGGTTTCAGCATTGTCTGTCGTTAGGTTAGTGAAAGATACTGGAGCATAAGCAGGCCACATTACGTGTTGGTAAGTAAATATAGAGGCATCAGTTGTTATACCAGAGTAGAAGATGGCATCATCTGAGGTGTAACTTACATCAGGAGCACTTTCAATGCTTGCATCTTGGTATTTAATATTATTAAGAGACCACCACAAACTTTCTATGGCATCAAAAGAAAAAGTCTCTGTACCCTCAGGCATTAGTACCCAGGCAACAAAAGGGGCATCCATTGTAAGTCCACCATCATCAGCTAATGTTAGATTAACAGAACCATCTACAGAATTTGAGGTAAAGTTGGTAAACCACAACTCAAGCCTTTCTCCACCGACGAAAGTTAAAGTTCCAACATATTGGGCTGGTACCGTAATTAACGTACTATTCATGGAATAAAGTAGATACGTGTTGGTGTTTAAATCGTTAGGCACCAAATCTTCAAATGCAGCATATTCATTACCGCTGTTATCTTGTACAGCAGTGGGGGTCATTACCCATTTTTGAGGGCCATCATCGCTACCACAGGTTCCATTGTAAGCAGCAGCGAAATTACCAGCACGACGAGTTACATTCTTCGTATACTTGTTTTCTACTTTTACAACCTTTTTACCGTTCATCATAGAAGGCTTCAGGTGTCTCATCTCAGGAAGTACTTTGCTGATTTGCAAAGGTAATTGGGTACGTTGCTGGGCAACCACAGATTTTGCACTCTTGTTAGGAGTAGCAGCAGGACGCTTACTAATCCTTTGTGCACTAACCGAACCTGCGAAAATAGCAGCTACGGCAAAAAGTAAAAACTTTCTCATAATTACTTACTTTTAAGTTGTTAATAATGTTAATTGTATGTTTAGTCTACTTTGAATGTTGTGCCTCCTCTCATGGAGTTGAATGTTATCGCAGATGGTAGGAAATAGCTGTCTGGAATCATTTGATAAGTACCAGCGAGTGTTGCTGCCAATTGGCGTACTTTTTTCTCTACTTCGTTAGCAGATTTACTGTTAAAGCCTATCATATTTTCATCAGCTTTATTAGCGTCTGAATAGCCTAAAGAAACTTGTCCGTAAGCTAATTTCTCAACATTCAACTCAATAGCGGCATTGGCGGTTACACGCTTACCATTTGAACGATAAGTATAGGTAATTACGAGGCCTGTAACGTCACCAGCACTTGTACCAATACTAATGTTTGATAGTGTATAAGTAGAGTTTGCTTTTACTACTTCTGCTTCTATCTCATCATATAAGGTCTGCTGTTCTGGAGTCAGTGAAGTTTTATCAAGCTTCTTTAATGATGGGAAATTTAATACATAGGTATCCCAACAAGCCATCACCCTTACAGAGCCATCCTCGCTTTGGAGACAACTTTGGTCAGCAGCTAATACCAACTCTTGGAACTTATTACCTCCGATACTGTCTCTACGCTCCAGACGCAATCCGTTAGGAGTAAAGACGCATGCAACGGAATCGACCTTTACAGCTTTGGTCTTGTCTAAATTGTCGGTATAAAGGAACTTGCCATTACGCACCCCTTGGAAATAGAGTGTTCTTGATCCGTTGGTTACGTAGTAGTCGTTGATAGTTGTATTCGTTATTTTGGCTTTCATAGCCTTGACGTCATCATTATATTGCTTCCAAGGACGGTCGCATTTAACCAATCGCACTTGTGCTTGATAGCGCTCACCACGCATAATCACCTCGTTCTCATTGCGGGACATGATGACAAAGTTATAATCGCCATGCATACCCTCACCGTCTTTAAGAATATTATTGGGTGCAGCCCAGTAGGCTACAGGGTCAGAGAATGGGGTGAGCACGTCGTTCCAGACATTAAAAGCTAAAACAAGACCGTCCTCGTTGAGAATTTCATAAGGGCTACTGGCTTCGGTGAAGCTGTTGGCCTTGCCATTGCGCAAAAGACGATGGTCGCTGGCCATAGTCACCTTGCCATTGTCCTCAAAGCGGGCAAAAAGGTTGAAGCCTTCAAACTGGGCAATGTCTGAAGCGCAGAAAAACTGCATGACCCATCCGTTTGGGGCGCTGACCAACTGGTTCCTCAGTTCTTCGCCCTGATGTTCGATGCGCAGGGCTGCAGACTCACTGAAGTAGTCTTCATCCTCGAAACGGCAACTCGTAAATACAGTGGAGAGGACTGCGACCATACCACAGCAGATAAGTCCTTTCGCTATAGATCTTTTCATATTCTTCATGTTACTTATTTCTTACTTGAGCGGGAAAATAGTTACTGTACTTAGGAAATCATCGAGGTGGTCCTGACGATCGCGGACTTCCTGACGCAGGACGTAGGTGTCAAGTCCCCAGCGCTCCTTATGCCAATTGGTGGCAATGGAGATTTTCTTCAGCAAGGCATTAATACCTGAGACGCCGTCGTCAGACTTGATAGATACCCAGTTCAAAAATTCGCGGAAACTGCTGAACGACTTCAACTCTGTATACTGATATTGGTTAACGTAGCCTGTATAAGTCTTGTTGATGACTTTTTCAGTACTGCGGTGATCATCCAGCACGATACGATTTGTCTCAATATCGTAGGCACCAGTCTCAGAGTTATATTCTTTTTCGGTGAAAACCTTAAAGTTGTTCCAGTGTGCACCAGTCTTATCCATGTCAATGCCTAAGTCGCTAACGAGCTGAATAACGCCGTCTTTGTCACCATCGCGCCATCCGTTGGCACAGGCGTTGATGAGTCGCATCATCCAGCGGTAGTCGTCGTCAGTAATGATGCACGACAGTGTTTCTACGAAGTCTTCATAAGATGCGCTGGAGGCATAGTGGGTAACATATCCAAGACGATGGCTCTCCACAGAGTCGCGCTCATGCCAATCGATGGGGTCGTAGGAACCAGAAGTTACCTGTCCGAAAGTGATAGGATAGGTCTTTGTCTGGTGCATGATGTGCGAGAACTCGTGGTGCATGGTGTGGAACACCTTTTGGTTGAGGGTGAAGATGTCCTCGCCGCTGTATGAAATGCCAGGAGCGTACGACTTCATCTCGTTGATATTATAAAGTGTAATCTTCACACCGCCTGATGCCAGACCCAATATTTCCGTACCCGTATTGGGGCTATAGCCCGACGAACCAATGTAGTGGTAGATGCGGGGGCTATACTGCTTCATAAATTCCTCACCAGCATACTTGGTGTATACGTCGTAGAACAGATATTTCATGAAATAGGTGAGCAACTGAGACTTGTCGTAGGCTGCGGGAGTCAGCTGGAAATCGTAGTCTGACGCAGGCAGGTTGAACTTATACTGAATCTCTACGTTGTAGGGCTTCGTAAAGTTCTCATATATCCACTGGTCGAACTCTGCAGTTGCTGAGTTGGGGTCAACGGCCTGGACGCTGGTGTCATAGATAGACTCTGAGAAGCAGTCGTCATCGCCACAGGAGGTGAAGCCCAGCAAGAGGGCTGTCGCACTCATAAAATATAGCAATATCTTTTTCATTTCTTAATTCCCTTTCTGTTTAATTGGCCAATTGGGGTTTTTGCGTCATGGGTGAACTCATGTTTGTCTGAGTAGCACGGTCGGTACTGGGATAACCAGCGTTAATGACGTTGTTAGGTATCTGCATGACACGACGCTTATCGTTCCATTTCAAATAGTCGTGGGTGATATTGGCATCGCGAGGGCCACGATAGGCGTGGTGCACAGTAATACCATAGCGCTTGATGTCGAACCAGCGGAGACCCTCGAACATGGTCTCAATGCGGCGGAAGTGCAGGACACAATAGAGTACAGACAGGTCGTCGCCTGTAAGCACCTTAAACTCGGGGCTCATGTCTGCGGGGTGCAGGTCTGATATATAGTCGTCTGTCTCAATCTGCTCGGGAGTCTTGGAACTACTGTACCATCTGGTGATACCCGATAAGGTCAAATCGGCAGACACCTGCTTTGACTTCGTCCATGTGTCAAGGTCGGCAATTGCACCCGTCTGGTCGCCCAAGTAGAGTTTGGCCTCAGCACGGCAGAGCAGTGTCTCCTCAGCGGTGAACGGCTGGTAAATCATGTGTACCCAACCAATACCAGCAATCTTATCATCGTACTCAAAATACTCGTAAACGCGGAACAACCAAGAACCATCGTCGTTCTCACCAAAACGGTAAATCTTACCATCATAAGCTGGCAGACGATTGCTCCAGTTAGGACCGCTACCATAGACAGCATTCTTCGACGACTTCACTTTCTCCGCTGAATTTCCGTCATTGCAAACATAGCGGATAGCAGAGAGCAGGCGGTCTTGCAACGAATAGGCACTTTGCAGCAAGAAGTTGCAGGCTGCTGTTTCGTCGTTATACGAGTTGAGCATCGAATTGATAGTATTGGTGTTTATAGATGCCCACTTGCGCAGTGAAGATGCAGCATTGTTGCCCAAAGCGGCATCGGCATATTCAATGACTTTGGCGTAGTTACGCTTATAGAGATAGAAGCGAGCAGCGAAGGCATTGGCCGCATTCTTATTGAAATGATATGCGGGAACCTTATATTTGGAGTCGTCAATAAGGTTGATACCTGTCAACATATCTTTCTCTATTAAGTCGTAGGTCTCTTTGACGCTATGCAAGAACTGTCCATCACCATAATTAACGTTGACTTTCTGCTCAGGCTCAGTAACGTAGGGAATACCTCGGTCTGCAGCACTCTGGGCATCGTCCTTATAAGCTTCGGCAAACACATTGACCAACGTGAAATGCAGATAAGCACGCAGCACGTGGGCTTCACCCCATGAATGTGCCAATTCTGGGTCGGCAGCGGGATTGGGGCTTATCTTACGCATGGCATCAATAGCATGGTTGGCCACTGCAATGCCTTGATAGTATGCCTCCCAAACTTGATAGGGAGTATCATCGTCGCCTGTGCTATAATTGTTGACGTTCTGCCAAGCATAGGCCTCATCGTGAAAATCTTTATAGGCAGCACGGTGCTGGCCAGGCTTTACTACATTGTTGTCAACGTAGTTGTCGCCAAACAGTTCACACATTACAGCAGGTACAGCCTGTGGGTAACCAGAAACGAGCAATAGCTGCACTTTTTCGGGCGTGTCAATCTCGGTACGGTTATCGGGCACCTCGTCAAGCTCACTCTCGCAGGACGTAAGGGCTGCATTGATACCGCAGCATACAAAGCCTGCTAATAAGAGTGTCTTTATATCTTTTAGTTTCATCATTGCTTTCATCTTTAATATAAATGTTTAATTCTGATTAGAATCCCAAACGAACGGTAGCGGTGAGTTGCTTGGTGATAGGCGATGCCACACCACCAGCATTGATGAACTCGGGGTCTTGTCCGTTCAACTTCTTGTCGGCATAGAGCAGACAGAGGTTGGTAGCAGCTAACTTGATAGATGCTGTATTCAAGAGTCCCGTCTTACTGAGCAGGTTCTGTGGGAATGTGTAGGTGAGGGAGATTTCTTTCAATCGGATGAAATCGCCTTTAGCCACACGGACGTCAGAGTAATTGTAAGCATTGTATGCGGTGCGCAGGTCGGTAGAACCATAGCGGTCCACTTGAGTGCGCGATGCAATGACAGGAATATTAGTGATAGCTTCATCGCCAGATACCATCCAACGGTTCTTAAACTCGCGGGGTAGGGCAGACAAGTCACTATAAGAATAAGAGAATACGGGGTCGAGACGCACCTTGTTACCACCGCTGTAAGTGATGAACACATCAAGGGCGAGTTTACCAAACTTCTGGTCGGTATAGGTAAAGCCATTGTTCAACGAACCGTACCATGTGGGGTCTGAAGGACCTTCGTAATGAAGGAAGTTGGTCAGATTCTCAGTCTCCTGGAAATTGACGTCACCTACAGTCAGCTCGTTCTTTTCGTTATATACCATCGGCAGACCTTCACTGTTCAATCCGCCAAACTTGTAGCTGAAAATAGAACGCACGGGGTAACCCTCGAGAGCATAACCCTGTCCACTAACCAAATCAACGGCGCGGCTTGAAGTTTCCAGTGTGGTAATCTTGTTCTTAGCGAACGAATAGACGAAATCACTGGTCCACTTGAACTTAGGGTTCTGGATGTTGACGGTAGAGATACCCAACTCAACACCGCGTGAACGCATATCTGCTACGTTAGCCATCTTCTGAATCTGACCACCAGCACCTTGTGTGAATACAGCACCGATAAGGTCGTAGTTATTACGCCAATACATATCGAAATTCAAGGCGATGCGGTCGTGTAGGAATCCGAAGTCGAAACCGATGTTGAACTCATGCTTCTTTTCATAGGTCAATTCACTATTGGCAAGGTCGGAGATGTAAATCTGCGACTCAGCAGCAGAGGTGAAAGGACGCCACGTGTTCTTGGTTTTGTAAATGGCCATAGCATTGGTCACGTAAGAAGGACCTGTGTCAGCGGTTAGTGAATAGGATAGGCGGAGCTTCAAAGCTGATAACCAGTCTTGGAACTTCTCCATGAATTTCTCGTTGTAAATATCATAGCTACCCGAAATATTCCATGTAGGCAACCAGCGGCTTGAACGGCTCTTGCCCAGACGGTTGGTACCCTCATAGCGGAACGTTCCGTTGATAGTATAGCGCTGGTCATAGCTGTATACTGCCTGTGCGTAATAAGCCAAAGTATTGGTCTGAGTGAATGACTCACTAAAATAGTCTGTATTCTCCTCGTTCATCTGCTTTAGCCAGAGGTATGGGGTGTAAACGATACCACCGTTGTTGAATTGATAACCCCAACCAGTCCAAGTGGTAGCAGTACGGCGGACGGTAGACAACTCGGAGCCTAACAAGGCGTTAATCACGTGCTTGTCGTTGTATACATCGCGGTACTCGGCCATGAAACGGTAGTTGTTTGAACGCATCTTGTCGTCATACTGATATTTGATACCTCCTTGAGGAAGTATGGACTCAGGCAAAGCAGTCTCATCGTCAGGGTCGGTGTATAATAGGGGGTTGCTGTTGCGGATGGTTGAGTTGTCATCTTGAGCATCAACACCAGCGCGGTAGGCATTGGCTTGGTTTGAGTTGTCCATTACGTTGTGCTGACGAGTCGTCTTTGACAAACGAGTTGAAATAAGTCCCGTCAGGGTAACCTGTTTGATAGGCTTGTACTCTAATTCAGCACGAAACATCAGTTCGTAGACACTAATGTCGTTATAGTTGTTCCGTAATTCATCGAAGATGTTAAACGGAGCATAGAAACGCGTGTAGCTTGTGTTGGGATCCAGACAGCGGCTGGTGTTCATAGCGAAACTGAACGGGTTGATGTCGAAATCACGCTTCACTTCACCCGTTACCACATCAACACTTTGGTTCAAAGAACCAGGAGCCTCTTGTTCACGATAGCTACCCTGTGCGGCCAACTTGGCTGTCAGATTTTTCAGAATATCATACGAGGTATTACCATTAAAAGTATAACGCTTAACTTTCGATGCACTGACATATTGCCCTGGATCATCCATTAGTGACATAGAGAAATAACTCTGTGAACGCTCCGTACCACCAGAGATACTGACGGAGTGGTTCTGCTGTACGTTATTGGTGAACAGCAGGTCGAACCAGTCTGTATTACGGAACTCTGCCTGTTGCAGGTAACGGTTACGGGCAGCTTGGGTATTTTCCAATCCAAAAGTACCGTTGGTAGCGTCGTATCTGCGCAGTTGCTGGTACATATAGCCATAGACACCTGTATTCTGTGCATTGGCCAGATTCTCCAGCGACAACCATCCCTTATCATCCATTTCCTTGTAGACACCCATGATCTCCTGTGAGTTCATGATATTATAATCGTTATAGGAAGGTTTTAGGCGCATGGTAAATTCACCTGTATAATTGACCGAGGCACGGCCCTTGCCGCCTTTTTTGGTAGTGATAACAATCACACCAGCCATAGCGCGGGCACCATAGATGGAGGTTGCTGAACCGTCCTTTAGCACAGTGAAGGACTCAATGTCGTCAGAGTTTAGACCTGCCACAGCGCTGGAAATTAGAGTCTTGGCATCACCAGAGGCCAACTCGTCGGCACTAACATCAACGTTGTCTTCGTATATCACACCATCGATAACCCACAAAGGTTTCGAGTTACCATAGATAGATGTTGCACCACGAACGCGGATTTTCGGAGAAGCACCGAAAGTTCCCGATACATTGGTAACCTGTACACCAGCTACACGGCCTTCCAGCGAGCGGCTGACGTCAGCCATACCCGATAGTTTAGCCTTGTCGGCATCAATTTTCGATGATGCACCTGTAAACAGACGCTTGTCCTGCTTCATCATACCTACGGCCACCACTTCCTCTAGGGAATGGGAGTCGGGTTGCAAGGTAACCTTCATACCATTTTTGGGAGCCACTGTTTGGCTCTGCATGCCGACATAGCTTATCACAAGCTTCTTACCAGCCGGCACGGTAATCGTGAAGCGGCCGTCAAGGTCGGTCTTCGTTCCCTGCTTGGTGCCCTGAACGATGACGGTGGCACCGATGCAGGGCTCACCGCTATCCTCGAGGACAACACCTGAAATCTTGTTCTGAGCCAAGGCATAGCCCACGCTCAGTAACAGACAGGTGAGAAACAACGTTAGTCTTTTCTTCATAACACTCTCTTAAATTTTATTTTTGTTCTTATCCTAACAATCTTGGTGGCTTGTCCCATTAAAGGTCCTTCGCCTAATTCTTCCGCGTAATGCGCATATACATCTAATATGTTAACTCCCTCCTTAGCAAGAGGTCTTCTGTATGCGCAAACGCAAATCGGCTGCAAAGGTAATCAATTCCTTACATTTCTGCAAATAAAATTATAAAAAAGATACATTTAGGCTCTTTTTTTTAACAATCACGTCCGTTTTTGTGTAAAATTAATGCTAATCTGTATCTAAGAACTCACAAATTATTACTTATAAAAAAAGAGTGTTCCATCTGTTACTTGTTACCAACTAGACAGCCATGAATGGCAAGCATGGCGAGGTCGTGACTTTGCTTTTGTCATTATGACCTCTTTCCGTCTAATTCTTAGTCTTTTTCAGAAGTATGGTAGCGAAGAAACCGACGAGGAAGATGATGCAGGTGCCTAGTACGATGGCCAGATATGGGTGCAAATGGATGCCTGGAAGGTTCCACATGTCAGCCAAAGAAATCCAACCGATGACGAAAATACCGCAGAGACAGCCTGTGAGGGCAGCTGGACGGTTGATTTTCTGAGGTATGCAACCCAAAAGGAACAAGCCCAGCATACCTCCCGAGAAGATACTTGACAAGGTCCACCACGCATCAATAATGCTCTCTACGCTTAGCATGGCAATGGCGACAATGGCTCCCAACAGGCCTACCACTACACTGGAGAGGCGCACTACTGTAAGTTCCAAGCGGCGGTGGTTTTCGGGGCTGCGTCCTATCTTTCGGAAGAATGGACGCCAATAATCCGTCAAGAAGATAGTGGCGGCACTGGTGACGCTGGTCGACACAGTACTCATACCTGCGGCAAAGATGCTGGCAATCAACAGACCGCGTAATCCTATAGGTAGTCCATTAACTATAAAGTATGGGAAAACATAGTCGGGCTTTTGTGCTATCTCCTCGGGCAATGGAGCTACTCCTGCGGTGTAATAGCTATAGAGTGCCGAACCGATGAGGAAGAAAAGAGCGGAGACGGGTATGAACAGATAGCCGCCGAAGAGTGCCGAGAACTTTGCATCCTTATCAGTCTTGGCAGCATGGTAGCGTTGTACATAGTTTTGGTCGATGCCGTAATTTTGCAAATTGATGAAAATTCCATAGATGAGGCACACCCAGAAAGTTGAAGTGGTGAGGTCGCTGGTAAAGGCACCTAACGAGAACTTGTTGCCCTCTGGCGAATGGATAGCCATATCGAAAGTTTGCATGGGGCCTTCGGGCATAGAGAACATAAGAATGCCCAAACACAGCAAAGCGCCACCAATGAGGATGATGCCTTGTATGGCATCTGCCCAAATGACCGCCTTTAGGCCGCCCATCATGGAATAGATAATGATACCGATAGAGGTGCAAATGATGACTACATGCAAGTTCCATCCCATGAGAATGTACATCGGGACAGCCAGCAGGTAGAGGATGCTACCCATGCGGGCTATCTGTGTCAGCAAATAACAGGCCGAGGCATAAATACGCGCCCACGCGCCAAATCTTTCCTCAAGGAATGTATAGGCCGACACGCTACCGCTATGCCTATAGAACGGTACAAAGTATTTTGCTGCAAAATAGCTGGCAATGGGTATTGATAGTGAAAACACAAAGGCGTTCCAGTTCGAGGCGAAAGCCTTGCCAGGATAGCCGATGTATGAAATGCTCGACACGTATGTAGCAAAGATACTCATGCCCACTACCCAGCCAGGAATGCTATGGCCTGCGGATGTGAACTCGTCGGCTGAGCTGCCTTTTTTGAAGAATGAGCAGCCGAACACCACCACGCCGAGGGTGAAGACAATGAAGATGATAAAGTCAATTAGTTGCATGATGGGGAGAAAGGGTAATGGTTTAACGATTAGATTTTTAGCTTTCCGTTTTCTATGGGCAGTGCTGCCAAAGCCTGACGAATCTTTTCGCGCTCGGGCTCCTCGAACTTATAGAATGGCGAGGCCACAAAATCATCGTTGATAATACCCAAAAGCGACAAGGCACACTTTAGTCCCTTCAGATAACTCGAGCCGTGTCGGCCTACGGTATAGATAGATGCGGAAATCTGCATAATAAGCTGTTGTAGGGGCATCATGCACTCAACGTCGTGTGCCTTAGCGGCATTATACATGGCTACATACAACTCAGGGAACATATTTGCACCGCCGTTGATACCACCTTGAGCACCCATCAGTACACATTCGCCAGTAATCTCCTCTGGGCCTACCAGCATAGCAAAGTCCTTGCGGTGCTGCATCTTGTACATCACGCTCTGGAAGTAAACAGCGTTAGCACTTGAGTCCTTGAATCCTACAACCCGCTCCGATTGGGCAATGCGTGCTACCGTCTCTGGAGCAAAGCTTACCTTTACATGGCTGGGCATATTATATAAGAACAGGGGCAAAGGTAGGCGCGGCACCAACTCTTCGTAATATTGAGCCAACTCGGGCTGACCCGTAGCAAAATAATAGGGTGGAGCGCTCACCACTCCATTGGCACCATAATCAGCGGCCAACTTAGCCAGTCGGACGCTCTCCTCTATAGACGTGTCCGTGATGCAAGCCAACAGAGGCAGTCGTCCGTGATTGATGCGGCACGACTCCTTAATCATCTGCTTTCTTACATCATAACTCAGACTCTGTTCCTCGCCCGTTGTGCCTAAAACGAACAAACCGTGTACACCACCCTCAATGAGGTGTTCAATCAGTCGTTCCAAACTCTCTATGTCCAGTGTCTCGTTGTCCTTCAGAGGGGTTACCAGAGGGGGAATAATGCCGCTCAACGGCTTCTTGCATGTTGTTTCCATCGTTATTGCTAAATATTAAATTTCTAATATATAAGACGAATGTCTCCCCGTTTTGTCACCTTATGGAGACCTGCTCGCCAATAAAAATAAATCCAAATTTGTTTTGTATTGTTCCTGCTTATTCGTACCTTTGCACGCAAATTGAAATCAGTAAATCAGTAAATAAGATGATGACCGCTAACGAGATTCGCGAATCTTTCAAGAAGTTTTTTGAGACGAAGCAGCACGCTATTGTGCCTTCTGCTCCTATGGTAATTAAGGACGACCCTACGCTGATGTTCACCAATGCTGGTATGAACCAGTGGAAAGACATTATATTGGGCACCCGTGAACCAGAACCCCGCCGCCGTGCCGATACACAGAAGTGTCTGCGCGTGTCGGGTAAGCATAACGACCTGGAGGAAGTAGGACACGATACATACCACCATACTATGTTTGAGATGCTGGGCAACTGGTCGTTTGGAGACTATTTCAAGGAGGGCGCTATTGATATGGCGTGGGAGTATCTGGTGGATGTGCTGAAGCTCAATCCAGAAGACCTATACGTTACCGTATTTGAGGGCTCGCCCGAAGAGAATATTCCTCGAGACGATGAGGCAGCCCGCTATTGGGCTAAGCATGTGCCCGAGGACCATATCATAAATGGTAACAAGCACGACAACTTCTGGGAAATGGGCGATACGGGACCTTGTGGCCCCTGCTCTGAAATCCATGTAGATTCGCGTACACCCGAGCAGCGTAAGGCCAGCGGCATTAGTGGCCGCGACCTTGTGAACAAGGATGACCCGCAGGTGATTGAGATATGGAACCTTGTGTTCATGCAATTCAACCGCAAATCAGATGGAAGTTTGGAGAAGCTCTCAATGAATGTCATTGACACGGGTATGGGTTTTGAGCGCTTAGTGCGTATGATGCAGGGCAAACATTCGAACTATGATACTGATGTGTTCCAGCCAATCATTAAGGCCGAAGAGCAACTGACGGGGCTGAGATACACCACATTTGAGGAGGAAAGAAATTGGCAAGGCTCTGATGAAGACCTGAAGAAACAGGACGAAATCAATGTAGCTATGCGTGTATGTGCTGACCATTTGAGAGCGGTGGCGTTCTCCATAGCCGATGGTCAGTTGCCGTCAAATGCTAAGGCTGGTTATGTTATCCGTCGCATCTTACGTCGTGCCGTTCGTTATGCCTATACTTTCTTGGGACAGAAAGATGGTTTCTTGTTCCGCCTCGTGCCTACATTGGTTTATGAGATGGGTGAAGCTTTCCCCGAATTGAAGGCCCAGCAGACGCTGATAACTAAGGTCATCAAAGAAGAGGAGGACTCGTTCCTACGCACTTTGGATAAGGGTATTCAGTTGTTGGACAAAGCTATGGACGAGTTAAAGGCACAAGGCAAGAGTGAATTGGACGGCGTACAAGCCTTCCGTCTATTTGATACTTATGGCTTCCCCCTTGACTTAACGGAACTTATCTGCAGGGAGAACGGCTTTACCGTAGACGAAAAGCAGTTTGACGTAGAGATGCAGAAGCAGAAAGAGCGTGCGCGCAATGCTGCTGCTGTAGAGAACTCTGATTGGGTGGAAGTGCGAGGAGATGCTAAGGAGCAAGTGTTTGTGGGTTATGATTATACGGAATATCCTTGCCATATCCTACGTTATAGAAAGGTGACGCAGAAGAAGAACGAGTTCTACGAACTGGTGCTCGACTACACTCCGTTCTATGGTGAGATGGGCGGACAGGTAGGTGATCGCGGTGTTCTGGCTGGAGAATTGGAAACTATCGAAATTATCGACACTAAGCGCGAGAACAATCAGAGTGTACATATTGTGAAGCAACTGCCGAAGAACCCCGAGGCTGAGTTTATGGCGTGCGTTGATACCGACAAACGTAATGCTTCAGCTGCTAACCATACCGCTACGCATTTATTAGACTATGCCTTGAAACAAGTGCTGGGTGACCATGTAGAGCAAAAGGGTTCTTACGTCAGTGATGATACATTGCGCTTTGACTTCTCTCATTTCCAAAAGGTAAGCGACGACGAGTTGCGGCAAGTGGAGCGTATGGTGAACGATATGATTCGCCAAGATATTCATATTGACGAACATCGTGATATGCCTTTCGAGGAGGCGAAAAAACTCGGGGCTATTGCCCTGTTTGGCGAGAAGTATGGTGAAAAGGTACGCGTAGTACGCTTTGGACCCTCTTGTGAGTTCTGTGGTGGTATTCATGCTACGTCGACAGGACGCATTGGCTTTTTCAAGATAGTTGCTGAAAGTTCGGTGGCAGCTGGCATCCGCCGTATAGAGGCCAAGACGGGACAGGAGTGCGAGGAGATGCTGTATCAGTTGGAAGATACTTTGAAAACTGTGCGTTCATTCTTCAACAATGCTAAGGACTTGCAAGGTGTCATTCAGAAATACATTGACGAGCACGACACGATGAAGCGCGAAATTGAACAGTTCCAAGAGCAGGCCGTAGAGCGTGCTAAACAACAATTAGTGGAGAAGGCTCAAATGGTGAACGGCGTGAAAGTGGTGAAAGCTATTCTGCCTATCACTCCGCAGGCCGCTAAAGACCTTGTCTTCAAAATACGCGAGGCTATTCCCGAGAGTTTAGTATGTGTTATCGGCTCTAAGAGCGATAATAAACCTTTGCTCAGCGTGATGCTTAGTGACGATATTGTGAAAGAACACGGGCTTAATGCAGGTCAGATGGTTCGCGAAGCAGCCAAGCTTATACAAGGTGGTGGCGGTGGTCAGCCCCATTTTGCATCAGCTGGCGGTAAGAATCCCGATGGTCTTTCTGCGGCTGTGGATAGGGTTGTGGAACTGGCAAAATTATAAGGCGTAGGGAGAAACCATTGTAAGTAGGTTAGAGGATGGTTCTGTGGGAGAGTATCTTTGGTAGAATGATGGTGCGTGGTATGATAATAGCTTTGGCTGTTTTTTTACCGCTCGCCTTTTATTCTGTGCCTTCTGCTGCTTATCCTATATCCTTTACTCCCCAGAATGACCCCAATAGTCTACGACTAATGGGGGTTTCTTTAGAAGGTCCCGTAGATAGCGTGTCGAAACGTTTAAAGACCGCAGAATGGGCTTCTTGGGGACAGTCAGACGATAATGAAGACTATTATTTTCGTGGTACGTTCTATGGGATTCGTGCCAAACTAATGGTTACCGTACATCCAGAGACGCATCTTGTGAACTCTGCATACGTTACTATTGGGCCTTATAGTACGGAAAAGATGCTGGAGCGCAATCTTGAGTATTTTCGGCATAAGTTGTCTCAAGAGCATGGCGAATTAACGCAGTATGTTGATGCATGGGTGGTGATAGGCGATGAGGGTAGCATCAAATTGTCTGTTGCTACCAACGCAAACGGCTCCCGCGACATTCGGGTATTGTATCTTGTGGAGAGTGCTTATTACAAGGATGCACGAGTGATGGGGTTGCGTGGACTTGTACAGGAGGTGACAACAGAGAACCCAGTCAGTGAAGACCAGTTCCTACGTTTTGCGCAAGACGGCAAGTTGGAGAATCCAGACTTGCAGGAACGGCAATATGATTCTTTTGGTTACCTGCGACAGGCTCGGATGACAGAGAAAGAGGGTTATAGTATTATCACTTATGAATACGATAACCGCTATCGGTTGGTGCGTCGTAAACAAGAAAACCCAGTAGCTGGCGTCAGTTACATTCATGAATATACATACAATGGTGACGATGAAGTGCAGTCGGAAAGCCAAAAAGTGTGGGAGAAAGACGAGTGTGTTCTGACGATAAACCTATACAATAACTTTCTGACACGCGATAGTCAGGGTAATTGGACTACCAATTCCCTCCAATTGAGCTATTGGGAGAAAGGTAGCCAAAGCCAAAGAACCAGCGTGCTACAGAAGCGTACCATTACCTATTGGGAGTAACATATTATCTGTTACTCTTCAGTTATTCCCATCATTTAGGATAATATGAGTTTTGATAATATTAAAGTTATAGCCTTTGACGCTGATGATACGCTTTGGGACTGCCAGTCTTGGTTTGATGAGGCGGAGCGTCGGTGTTGTGAATTGCTTAGTCCCTGGGTTACGGCTCGTGAAGTAAGTGAGGGACTTGTTCAGACAGAGCGCAAGAATCTATCGCTGACAGGTTATGGCACCAAAGCATTCACCTTATCGCTGGTAGAAAATGCAGTGCGTGTCAGTCGAGGACAAATCACAGGTGATGTTGTTATGGAATTGTTGATGTTAGGACAACAATTGTTGCAATTTCCCACTACACCATTGCCTGAGGTGGAGGATACCTTGCAAGAATTGTCTCGTTTGCGCCATTATCGATTGGTGGTGTTCACAAAGGGCGAACTGATGGACCAAGAAGGAAAGTTGCGACGTTCAGGACTAGAGCAATATTTCTCACACGTTGAAACGGTATCTAACAAAACTGAACAAGAGTATCGCCAGTTGTGCGAGAACCTTGGCGTCGCTCCAGAAGAAACTCTGATGGTTGGCAATTCATTCCGCTCAGATATAGCACCGGCCCTGACAGCAGGTGCCTGGGCCGTGCATATCCCTTATCATGTGGTATGGGAATTGGAGAAAAGCGAGGAATTCACCCACGAACGTCTCCGTAAGATTTCGCGTTTTAGCGAGTTGTTAGATCTGTTACATCTTTGAGATGATGCCGAGCTGTGTGGTACGGAGAAACTCAATAATGTGTCGAATTTCAGCACCATCTGGCACCTGTTCTTCTATCTGGTTGACGGCATCAAAGACACTTGTCTTACCTTGGAACAGCAGACGATAGGCATTGGCGATATGCTTTAATGTCTTTTCACTAATATCATGTTGGCGGCCAATAACCATGTTTACACCTCCATACTCCCCTTCATTGGTAATAATAACGTAAGGTGGAACATCTTTCGAGAATGTAGTACCTGCCTGAATCATGGAACCTGTGCCGACGCGTGTCTTCGCATTTTCAATTACTGACGAGGAGAAGATGACATAGTCTCCAATGATACAATTGCCAGCAATCTTCGAACCATAGCCAAAGACGCAGCGGTTACCCACTTTGGTGTCGTGCGAGATATGTGCACCTTCCATCAAAACGTTCTCATTGCCGATGACCGTCTGGCCACCATGATGGGTCGCACGGTTAATGACCACGTTTTCACGGATGACATTGCTTTCACCTATGATACACTCTGTCTTCTCTCCACGAAACTCAAAGTCTTGGGGTAGTGCACCAATGACGGAACCTTGATGTACCTTGTTGTTATTGCCCATCCGTGTTCCGTTTAAGATGCTGACGAATGGGAAGATGATGCAGTTATCGCCTATCTCAACATCACCCTCAATATAGGCGAAGGGGAATATTTTACAGTTGTTGCCGATTTTCGCTTTGGGCGATATTTCAGCCTTGGGACTTATTTCACTTGCCATAGTTTTCTGCCTTTATGATTTATTTGCCGCCTCCGCCAAGTGCTGTATACAGCGAGACGACGGCCTGCATCTTGTTAAAATCGTTGTTTACTTTCGTAAGCTGAGCCGAAAGTAGTTGTGTTTGAGCGGTGAGCACCTCCAGATAGCTGGAGCCGCTACTCTTGTACAGAGCTTGCGTGTCCTCTACGTTCTTTGTCAGCACTTGAATAAGTTGAACTCCCAACTTTGAGTTTGCATCGTAGCCGTTGTAGTTGACCAACGCATTGCTCACCTCATTGCCTGCTTGGTAGATAGTGTTCTGCCAGTTATTGAAAGCCTGTTCATATTGCAATTGCGATACCTTGAGGTTGGTAATTAACTGACCGCGCATAAAGATAGGCTGGGTCAGATTGCCAAATAGCGTAGTAAGCCATTTTCCTGGGTTCAACATACCATTGCTGTTGGTAAATGCTGCTGAAGCACCTATTGTAACATTGGGATAGAACTGCGCGCGTGCTGTCTGTACATTATGGAAACAAGAGGCCAACTGCATCTCGGCGCTATGCACGTCGGGACGATTTTGTAACAGGGCAACGCCAACGCCAGTAGCGAACTCTGAGGGTAACGACTGTGCTTCTAATGTGGAGCGTGGTATTTGCTGTCCCTGCTGTCCGATGAGCAATGATAGAGCATTTTCTGTAGCGCGTATCTGACGGCGGAACTCATTGGCCTGCGTCTGAGTATTCAGATAGTTAGCCTCAGCACTCTGTACGCTGGTAGAACGCATGCGACCTAACTGGTATTGCAGTTGCATCATCTCCCACGTCTCTTTAGCCATCTTGGTCATTTCTTCCGTTATCTCTAACTGCTTGTCGAGCATGAGTAACGTATAGTAGCAGTTGGCAATACCACTAATGATTTGCGCGCGGACAGCCATCTGAGTATCTTTCATACCAATCAGTGCCATCTGGGTGGAACGCTTCTGTGACAGCAGATTACCAAAAAGGTCAAGCGTCCATGAAGCGCTGGCGGGGATAGAATACGACTTTGTAGTTACCGAGGGAGTTGTATACATGGTGCTGATAGTTCCCATAGGTGACGTACCGCCTATTGCGATAGAGGGTAGGAAGGCCAGTTTCGAAGCAGTCAGCATTTGCTCGTACATCTTGACCGTCAAGGCTGCATTTAGCAGATTGGGGTTACGCTGCAACCCCTGCTCTATAAGCGCTTGCAATTGTGGGTCGGTGAATACGCTACGCCAAGGTAGGTTGCCAAAGGACGCTGTGTCTTGTACGGCCAATGTATCACGATCGGATAAGGCATCGCGAATGAGCCCTGTAGTATCAACCTTGTCTGGACGTTCGTACTTGTTATACAATCCGCAACTGCTGAGGAGGAGCACCGACAGCATCAATCCGCCTACAACCCCTCTCCGTTGCAAAGGCTTGAACCACGCAAGAGGCCTTGTCATTTCTTTGATAATATGTATTCTTTTCATGATTCTTCTTTTAATATATTGGTAGTGCCCAACCTCCCCTCCATTTAGGAGGGGTAGGATGGGTTCTTACTCTTCTATTTTATAGTCAACGGGACGGTGAGCATACTGGGCTATTTCGGTAGCAACGTCGCTGTTCTCCTCTTCATCCTCAAACTTCAAGGGCGAGATGCGCTCCTGTAGACTTTGGAAGATAACGAATAAGGTTGGTACGACAAGTATCTGACACAATGTACCGATAAGCATACCGCCTACGGCAGCCGCACCCAATGTTTGGTTACCGTTTTTACCCACACCCGAGGCAAACATCATAGGCAACAGACCGATGACCATAGCCAACGATGTCATGAGGATAGGACGTAAACGGGCGGCAGAACCGAGGATAGCAGACCAAGAGATAGCCATACCCGTATGGCGGCGTTCCAATGCGAACTGTACTATCAGAATAGCGTTCTTCGCCAGCAGACCAATCAGCATGATGAGCGAAATCTGCATATAGATGTCGTTAGCGTGGCCAAAGAGCGTAGTGAATAGGAAACAGCCAGCCAATCCGAATGGCACACTAAGGATAACAGCCAACGGCAGAATGTACGACTCATACTGTGCTGACAGAATGAGGTAGATGAACACGATACACAGCACAAAGATAAGTGCGGTAGTGTTCGAGGCCTTAGCTTCCTCACGCGTCAGACCCGAATATTCGTAGGTATATCCCTGTGGCAACATTTCGTCGGCTACCTGTTGTGCGGCTGCTAATGCTTCACCCGTAGAGAAGCCGTCGGCCACTGTTGCTGTCAGGTTGATAGAAGTAAACAAGTTGAAGCGGTTGATGTTTGACGGACCATAGACGCGCTCCATGCGGCAAAACTCTTGTACGGGCGACATACCAGCGGGAGTACGAACATAGATGCTGTTAAGCGACTCGGGAGTCATGCGGCTTTCTGGAGTACCCTGTATCATAACGCGGAACAGTTTACCGTAGGCGTTAAAGTTAGAGGCGTATAGACCACCATAGTAACCCTGCAAGGTTGAAAGCACGCTACTGGGCGAGATACCTGCCTGCTTACACTTGGCTACATCAATATGCAACATGTATTGAGGATAGTTCGGGTTGTACGAAGTCATAGCCATTTGTATCTCTGGCCGCTTGTTCAGTTCAGCCAGATAGTCCTTCACGATACCGAAGAACTTGCCCAAGTCACCACCCGTGCGGTCCTGCATCACCATTGAGATACCACTATTGGCCGAGAAGCCAGGAATCATAGGCGGTGCAAAAGCTAATATCTGAGCATCCTTGATGTGGGCAGTCTTCAGATAAATCTGTGCCAACACGCCGCTGGCCTCATACGGATTCAAGAAGAAACGGTAGATACCATCACCCTGCCACAGTCCGCTTAGTTTCCAGAAAAATCCTTTCTGACGTTCGGCAAATGGCTTCAGCTTGATAATGAATGTAGCTTGGTCAGAACCAGAACCCGCAATGAAGTTATAACCTTGAATCTGCTCGCGGCTCTGAATAGCTGGGTCAGCAGCTAAGATAGAGTCCACTTGATTGATAATCTGTGTGGTGCGGGCTACAGAGGTTGCAGGCGGCATAGAGATAGTACAGAACAGTGTACCCGTGTCTTCGTCGGGCACCAGACCCGTCTTTGTGGTAGCCATTGTTCCAACCAAAGCCACGATACCGATAAGTACGGTCAGTATGATGGTCTTCGGCTTGCGTACTAACTTCTCGATGATACCTTTATATTTTCCTAATACGGAGTCATAAGCCGTATTGAAAGATGCGTGGAAGCGGTCAATGTGTGACATCTTCTTCTCGTGGCCGTCCTTATCGTGTGGCTTCAAGAAAATGGCACAGAGGGCGGGCGACAGCGTCAGAGCGTTCAGAGCCGAGATAAAGATGGAGACAGCCATCGTCACACCGAACTCACGATAGAACGTACCCGAGGTCCCACCAATGAACGATACGGGAATGAACACCGAGGCCATCACTAACGTAATAGAGATGATAGCACCCGAGATTTCGTTCATAGCATCAATAGAGGCTGTCAACGCACTCTTATAACCTTGATCCAACTTAGCGTGTACAGCTTCGACCACCACGATAGCATCGTCCACCACAATAGCGATAGCCAATAGCAAAGCCGACAACGTTAGCAGGTTAATGGAGAATCCGAAAACGCTCAAGAAGAAGAACGTACCCACCAGCGACACAGGAACGGCTATCAGCGGGATGAGCGTCGAACGCCAGTCTTGCAGGAACACGTAGATAACGATAAACACCAATATCAGCGTGAACACCAGCGTGAACACCACCTCCTCAATAGAGGCGTAGAGGAATTCCGTTACGTCGTAGTTAATCTTGTATTTCATTCCCGGGGGGAACAGCTTTGCCTGTTCCTCCAGTTCGGCTTTCACCTCTTTGGCTATCTGGTTGGCGTTAGAACCAGCAATCTGCTGCACCATACCCATTACCGACGGAATGTTGTTGTTCTTCATCGACACCGTATACTGCTGTCCGCCTAATTCAATCTCGGCTACGTCTTTCAGCTTCAGCGTCTGTCCGGAGGCATCGCTGGAGATGATGATATTGCCGAATTCCTCGGGAGTCTTCAGACGACCAGTATAGCGCATTGCATACTGATAGGTTACGTCAGCCTGCTCACCAAAAGAACCCGGGGCAGCCTCAACGTTCTGCTCGGCCAATACGCCAGCAATGTCCGAAGGCATCAATCCGTGCTGTTGCATCACGTCTGGTTTCAGCCAGATACGCATAGAGTAGCTTTTCAAACCAGGCGACTGCACATCACCCACGCCTTGAATACGCTTGATAGCAGGTACGATATTGATGTTGTTATAGTTCGTCAGGAACTCGTCGTCGTAGCGGCCGTCCGAGGTCAGCGTAAACATAATGACCTGCGACGTCTGACGCTTCATCACCGTTACACCAATTTGGTTTACCTCAGCAGGCAGCAAGGCGGCAGCCTGACTGACGCGGTTCTGCACGTTTACGGCACACATATCGGCGTTCATGCCTTGACGGAACAGAATACTAATCTGAGCCGAGCCCGACGAGGCCGTAGACGTAATATATTCCATACCCTCCACACCGTTGATGCTTTCCTCCAGCGGCGTGATGACAGAATTCTTCACTGTTTCGGCATCGGCGCCCGGATAGTTCGTGAACACCACAACCGTAGGCGGTGCAATGTCCGGATACTGCTCAATGGGCAGCGACACCAGTCCTATGAAACCCAGCAGGACGATGAGGATAGAAATCACCGTCGACAGTACTGGGCGCTTGATAAAGTTTGTAAAAGTCATAACTACTTTGCCAATTTACCAGTTTTACTTCTTCATCGCACCTACGATGTCGCCAGCCGTCATAGCCTTAGCCTGTTCGTCAATCTTCTGCTGGTAGCGCTCGGGAGTGATGGGCACTATCTCCATACCGTCCGTCAGCTTCGTGATACCGTTGGTCACATACTTGTCGCCAGCCTTCAGTCCGCCCGTCACGATGTAGTTGTTGCCGTCGTCCTGCGGGTCTACCTGTATCTCCGTATACTTCACCTTGTTGTCGCTTCCTACGGTGTAGATAAACTTCTTGTTCTGAACCTCCATCACGGAAGCCTGTGGCACGATGATAGCATTCGTATTCTGGCGCGGAACGATGATGTTGCCCGTAGCACCGCTCTTGAGCGTCTTCTCGGGATTGGGGAAAGTGGCAATGAGCTGTACCGAGCCCGTAGCCTGGTCGATAACGCCACTCATGCGGCTTACTGTTCCCTCATGGCTGTAGATAGTTCCGTCGGCCAGTTGCAACTTGACGGCAGGCATGTTGCTGATGCCCTGTTGCGAAATGACCATAGCCTCTTTCTCCGTTACTGAGAAGTAAGCATCCATTGACGAAATGTTCGACACGGTGGTCAGCGCATTAGCGCTGCTTACTAACGCTCCTTTCTTAAAGGGCAGTGTGCCTACCACACCAGAGGCGGGACTCTTGACGTAGCAGAAGCTCAGCGCCTCTTTGGCGGTAGCCAGCGCGGCTTGTGCCTGAGCCAATTGCGCCTGTGCCGTCTCATATGTGTTTTGCGAGGTTTGCAACTCGTAGTCGCCTATCACCTTGCTCGCATGCAACTGCTTAGCGTTTTCGTAGGTCAGCTTAGCGGTGTTCACCTGTTGCTGGGCAGCATTGACGGCAGCCTGTGCCTGACGCACTTGTGCCTGTGCCGTCTCGTTGTCAATGACAAATATCAACTGTCCAGCACTCACCGTCTGGCCTTCCTTCACGTTAATCTGTGTCAGGAACCCTTGGGCTTTTGGGCGAATCTCCACATCTTGTGTACCCTTGATGGCGGCAGGATAAGTTGTCTGCATATCAGCAGTCGACGTGCCAGCCGTTACCACAGGGTATTCGTTGTCACCAAAGTTAGGACGACCACCGCCTCCGCCGCACGAAACAAGCATTGCAGCGATGGCTGTAAGTGTTGCGATTTTCTTCATCTTCATACCTTTATCTATATATTTATATTTGTCTATTCAGTTCCGAGTCTTCTGGGGTTCCGCCCCTATACTGGCCTGGCTCTCTTTGTAGGCAGAGCCAATAGTAAGCGCGAAAACTCAAAGCCTTTGCTTGGGTTTTCGGCGTGCAAAGATACGAAAACTCCCGATATAAACGTAAAAGGGACGCAAGTTTTAACAATCTTTATCGTTCTCTTGCGTCCCCTGCTGCTTGTTGTTACTTGATATAGTCTACAAAATCGGTCAGCCTCATGTCGCCTTTGCGCTCTAACGTGTCGTGCATAGCAAAAGCGGCTGTCAGACAATGACGTGTGTGACCGCCTGTGCCCAAAGACAGATACTCGCGCAATAGCGGCTTATAGTCTGGGTGAGCACAGTTCTCTATGATGAGTTGTGCGCGTTGCATCGGGCTCTTGCCGCGCAGGTCGGCTATACCCTGTTCCGTCACGATGACGTTCACGTCGTGTTCCGACGAGTCTTGGTGCGTGACAAAGGGCACGATGCTCGAAATCAACCCGCCTTTAGCCGTCGACGGGCAAGTGAAGATGCTCAGATAGGCGTTGCGCTCGAAGTCGCCCGAGCCGCCTATGCCGTTCATCATCTTGGTACCACTAATATGCGTAGAGTTCACATTGCCGTACAAGTCAACCTCAATAGCCGTATTGATGGCAATGACACCCAAGCGGCGAATCACCGCCGGATGGTTCGATATTTCGCTCTGGCGCAGCACTAAGTGGTGCTTGAAGTAGTCCATGTTGTCGTAAACCTGCATCAGACAATCGTTCGAGACGGTCAGCGAGCAGGCCGAGGCATCCTTCACGCGGCCGTTGAGCATCATCTCAATGACCGAGTTCTGAATCACCTCCGTATAGATGTTAAAGTCGGGCACGTGCTTGTCCTCGCCCAATGCGCCTAAGATGGCATTAGCCGTCGAACCCACACCACTTTGAAGGGGCAGAAACTCCTTCGGTATGCGACCCTTGTGCATCTCCTCCACAAGGAACTCAGCCGTCAGATATCCAATCTTGTCCGTCACGGGGTCAGAGTCCTTAAAGGCGCGAGCCTCGTCTGGGATGTTACACTCCACAACACCCACCACCTTTTCTTTCGGAATCGACACATAAGGCACACCGATATGGTCTACCACACCCACGATGGGGATAGCCTCGCGATAAGGCGGGTCCTTCGGCTCGTAAACGTCGTGAATAAACTTAGCATTAGGATTATGGAACGAGTTCAACTCCAGTATCACCCGTTTTGCCAGACGAGCAGCCGTAGGCGAGATACCGCCCGCCGCCGTCAAGTAAACGTGATAGTCGCTGCCTGCATCCTCAATGTCGCACACTTCGAGGATAGCCCAGTCCACATCACCGTAGAAACCATAGCGCAACTCTTGGGCCATGTGACTCAAATGCAGGTCGTTATAGGGAATCTCCCCCATGTTCACGTGCTTGCGGAAGTCAGAATTCGTCGTGTACGGCGCACGATATTTAATAGCCTGTGCGTTGGCAAGGTCACCGTCCGTAGACTGACCCGTCGACGCTCCAGTAAAGATGCCAACCTTAAACTCGCGGCCAGCCTCATGCTCCTTAATGGCTATCTTTGCTAGCTCTCTCGTTGTTGCCTTAGCCACACCAGCGGGGGTGAAGCCACTCATGGCGATGTTCTCGCCGTTCTTAATCAGTGCTGCTGCCTCGGCAGCGGTTATTCGTGTGTACATTATTTTTAGTTTATCTGTTACTTCTAAGTTTCATTTGCGCCTGCAAAGGTACGAATAAGTGAGCAAAAAGCCAAATTTATTTGGACTTTTTCGAGCAGGAGTAGTTTCGACCAGAGGTCAAAGGTAGTGCAAACCCGAGCGCGAGTCCTATACTCGTCGGCCTTGAGGTCTATACACATCGTTCTTGAGCCCTATTCTCGTCTCATTTTTCACATATCTCCCAAACAGTGACACTGGATACAGAATACAGAATACAGTTTTTTTGAGTCCATTT
>JAFLSF010000017.1:26275-38629 GCA_022511045.1 Prevotella sp. | reverse complement strand
CGACCTCGCGCCCCCCAGACGTGTGCGCTACCAACTGCGCTAAATCCCGATCCTTGCGCTACCTATCCGTTAGTGCGGTGCAAAGGTACAGAGATTTTCCCAATCTCGCAAATTTTCCGCATACTTTTTATTAAAAAGATTGATAATTTATGTTATTTCTTTGGTTAGTCATTAAATATTTCGTACTTTTGTCAGTTGTAACACAAACAAGTATTAGAAACAATGCGATATACGATAACGGCACCAAAGCGTTTAAGTGCAACAATAAAGTTGCCAGCTTCGAAGAGCATCTCAAATCGTGCGCTGATAATCCATGCGCTGACGGGAGGTTCTGTGATGCCTGATAATCTTTCGGATTGTGACGATACGGAAGTGATAGTTCGTGCGTTACAGGACAATCCCTATGAGATAGATATTAAGGCTGCTGGCACAGCTATGCGTTTCATGACGGCATATTTGGCTACAAGGGATGGCGAGGAACATGTGCTGATAGGAACGGAACGTATGAAACGCCGCCCCATTCATGTACTGGTGGACGCTTTGCGTCGGTTGGGTGCTGACATAAGATATGTTGGTGAGGAGGGATTCCCACCATTGCATATTCGTGGTCGACAATTAGATGGTGGGGCATTAGAAGTGTCAGGCAATATCAGTTCGCAGTTTATCTCGGCATTGTTGTTGATAGGGCCTATGTTGCGAAATGGATTAACGCTCCGTCTGATGGGCGACATTATTTCGCGTCCTTATATTGATTTGACGCTATGGATTATGCGTGAGTTTGGTGCAGATGCAGAATGGAGTAATTTTGAAACCATCCGAGTGTCGCCAATACCCTATCAAGAGCGTCCCTATTACATTGAAAGCGATTGGAGTGCTGCCAGTTATTGGTATGAGATGATGGCACTGTCGGGGAATGAAGATGATGAAGTGCGTTTGGAGGGTCTGATGGACGGTTCAAAACAAGGCGATTCTTCCCTGCGATATATTTTTAGCTTATTAGGGGTGAGGACCATATTCGAAAGTACGCAAGCAGATGTGCCGACGACGGTTGTCCTACGCAATTCTGGTCGTTGTGTGCCTCGTTTGGAGTACGACTTTGCTGGCTCTCCCGATTTGGCCCAAACTTTCATTGTATGTTGTGCTTTGCGGAATATTCCTTTTCACTTTTGGGGACTTCAAACTTTGAGAATCAAAGAAACGGACCGCATTGAAGCTATGAAGACAGAGATGGGCAAGTTGGGTTATGTGTTGCACGACGTGGAGGGGCGTGAGCTGTATTGGGATGGGGAACGACAAGAGCTAAATATGGATGGTGGTATTGATACTTACGAAGATCATCGAATGGCTTTGTCATTTGCTCCTGCTGCTTTCCGCTTGCCCAATATTAACATCAATAATCCGCTGGTGATAACCAAGTCATATCCTCATTTCTGGAGTGATCTTACCACAAATGGTTTTAGCATTAAGAAAGTAGAATCTATAGTTCCGTGAGTTTCATTTTAATTGTTGTCATATCACTTATAGCACTTGGCGTTGTTGCTGCCCTTCTCTCGGGTGGTCAGAATGAACCTGTTATGCAAGCAGAAGGTGATTGCGGTACATGTGGCAGCAAGGCAGAGTGTAAGCTGGCAGAGTTAAAGGAAGAGAGTAAAAAGAGGATAAAGGAAAGGGGAGAGAGCGCAGGACGGAATGTAGCATGTGGAGAAGGGACATCTTCCTGTGGAAAGTCTGTTATAATAGGCTTTGGCATATTTCTTTTGTTAATGACGGCTTGTTCTACAAAGCATAACACGCCTCGGAGTCGTTTTTGGCAGTCGTTTACAGCTCGTTATAATACCTACTACAATGGCTCTCAAGCTTTTATAGAGGGAAGTATAGAGAAAGAGGACGGCAACAAGGACAACTGTACAGAACTCATTCCGCTCTATACTGTTGCCAACAAGCAGAGTCGCGAATTAGGCAAGGCTAATTTTGACCGAGCTGTTGAGAAAGCGGAGAAGGTTATTAAACTACATAGTATTAAGAAACGGCCAGAGTGGAACAAGTCACGCAGAAAGACGGCCAAGGATATTGAGTGGCTGAACCGAAATGAGTATAATCCTTTCCTTTGGCATGCTTGGTTGTTGCTGGGCAAGGCTCAGTTTCAGACGGGACAGTTTGAAGAGTCGGCGGCTACTTTTTCTTATATGTCACGTCTTTACCAGACACAGCCAGCTATCTATGGTATAGCTCGTTCTTGGCAAGCTAAAAGTTATGTGGAATTGGGCTGGTTGTACGATGCAGAGGATGTTATCACCAAACAACGTCGCGACTCCATTCACTATCGGGCTCGCAAGGACTGGGATTATACCTTTGCCGATTTCTATCTCCGTAGTGGTCGTTATCAAGAGGCCGTGCCTTATCTGCGAAAGGTTATCAGTCATGAGCGCCGTCGTAAGCAGAAAGCCCGCGAGTGGTTTATCATGGGACAGATACAGACATTTTTAGGCAATCGTCAAGAAGCTTATAAAGCCTACCAGCACACTATCCGTCTGAATCCACCTTATGAGTTGGAGTTCAATGCTCGTATTGCCCAGACAGAGGTGATGCCTGCCAGCGATTATAAGCGTAAGATTACGAAATTGAGGCGTATGGCCCGCTCGGATAATAACAAAGATTATTTGGACCAAGTGTATTATGCTATTGGCAATGTATATATGACTCAATGCGACACTGTTCATGCTATCGAGGCTTATGAGGAGGGTTGCAAAAAGGCTACACGCAGTGGCGTAGAAAAAGGCGTTCTGCTCTTGACGTTGGGCAATGTGTATTGGGATAAGGAGCGCTACTCCGATGCTCAACGTTGTTACGGCGAGGCTATTGGTTTGTTGGATAAGGACCGCAAGGACTACCAGCAGTTGGCCGACCGTTCAAAAGTTTTGGACGAATTGGTGCCTTATACGGATGCTGTAGCTTTACAAGACTCGTTGCAGCATTTAGCTAAGCTGCCTGAGGCGGAGCGTAACAAAATCATCGATCAAATTATTGAGGATTTAATAAAGAAAGAAAAAGAGGAACAACGTGCCAGAGAGGAAGCTGAGGCAGAACAGAGGATTCAAGAGGAGGAGGCTAAGAATGGTGTCTCTACTAATACGACACCAACGATGCCTGGTACTTCACAGCCGGGAGTTTGGTATTTCTATAATCCACAGGCCGTTAATCAAGGTAAGCAGACTTTCCAGCGGCAATGGGGCAAGCGCCAGAATCAAGACGACTGGCAGCGAGTCAATAAAACAGTAGTAAGTTTTGCGTCAGAAAAAGACGAGAATACTGAGGTCGACGAAGACTCTGAAGAAGGAGTTGTGCTTTCCGACAGCATTGCCAGCGATAGTATAGCTAATGCAGATGTTCCCGATAGTACGGCTCTTGACCCTCACAAACGAGAGTATTATCTGGCGCAGATACCCTTTACAGAAGAACAAGTGGCTGAAAGTAATAATATTATTAAGGACGGCTTGTTTAATTCGGGAATTATTTTTAAGGATAAACTTGACAATCTTCCCCTTAGCGAGAAGGCCTTGATGCGACTGACAAACCAATATCCAGAATACGAACGTAACGATGAGTCGTGGTATCATTTGTGGCTGCTTTTCTCCCGACAAGGCAGGACGGCAGAAGCTGATCGCTGTCTAACAATGCTTAAGAGTGATTATCCCCAGAGTGATTGGACCATTTTACTCAGTGACCCAGACTTCATGGTGAACCAACGTTTTGGCGTGCATCTCGAAGATTCTATTTATGCTGCTACCTATGAGGCTTTCAAAGCCGACCGTCTGTCGGAGGTAAAGGCCAATACGACTTTATCAGAGAAACGATTCCCGCTGGGACAACATCGCCCGAAGTTCCTATTCATTGAGGGACTGAGTCTGCTTAATGCCAACGAACCGCAGGCTTGTGTAGAGCGCATGAAACAGGTGGTAGACAAATATCCCGACAGCGAGGTTAGCGAGATGGCGGGTATGATATTACGTGGCGTGCAGCAGGGACGCCAATTGCATGGCGGTAAGTTCGGTATGGATGATATTTGGTCGCGCCGTTTGGCAGACTTCACAGGGCAGGACTCTGCGAAAGTCGATACGCTGACTATTGAGCGTAATGCTAATTATGTGTTCTTGCTGGTTTATCAGCCAGATTCCGTCAATCAAAATCAGTTGCTCTATGAGATGGCGAAGTATAATTTTAGCAATTTCCTTGTGCGTAACTTTGACATCACCATTGACCAAGACCCTCACGGACTATCGCGTATGCTCATTAGTGGATTCCTCAATTATGACGAAGCTCGCCAATATGCCCGCCAACTCTACAATACAACAGCTATGACTACCTTGCTACGTCCCTGTCGCAGTCTGATAGTTAGTGAGAAGAATCTGCCGCTTTTAGGCAATGCTTATAGTTATCGCGACTATGAAGTGTTCTTCCTCAAGGAGTTGGAACCTATTACTATTTCAAAAGAACCGTTGTTAGAGGAACCAGAGTCTATCATTCAAGAGCAGGAGGAAGAAGATATGCCTCCAGCGGAGCAAACAGACCAGTCTGGCGACGACGATTTCTTTAATGATGTACCCCAGCAGCAGAATAATGGATATATTGAATTTGACGATGATTTCTGGAGATAAAATCTGTAAATAATGACAAACGGATTGTTACTTTGGGCTGATGACGAGATGGAACTGCTCCGTGCCCACCTGCTTTTTCTGGAGAAGAAAGGATATGAGGTCGTGACGGTGACCAATGGCACAGATGCTATTGAGGAGTGCCGTAAGCGAACCTTCGACCTTGTATTGCTTGATGAAATGATGCCAGGCCTTTCAGGACTGGAAACGCTTCAGCGTATTAAAGAGATAACACCTCAAGTGCCCATTGTTATGGTAACTAAGAGCGAGGAGGAGGATATTATGAATCAGGCAATTGGCCAACAAATAGCCGATTACCTAATTAAGCCGGTCAATCCTAACCAAATATTGCTGACATTAAAGAAAAATATTCATCGACGCAGAATCGTGACAGAGACAGTTCAAAGTGGTTACCAGCAACAATTCCAGCAACTCTCCATGCAGATAATGGACTGCCAGAACTGGAACGACTGGACTGATGTCTACAAACGGCTGGTACGCTGGGAATTGGAACTTAGCGCCACTGATTCACAGATGACCGAGATGCTGGAGATGCAGAAACGTGAGGCCAACATCGGATTTGCCAAATATGTGAAGAAGAATTACATGGAGTGGTTAGAAGCAAGGAATAGGAGATTGGAAGGTGGAAACGCAGCAACAGAAAATACTTCTCCGCTGCTCTCGCCAGACATCTTTAAAACCAAAGTGTTCCCTTTGCTGACATCCTCCGAAGATCGCTTACAGGGTAAAGGTGAGAGTGGGGCGGTGTTTCTCATCGTGTTGGACAACTTCCGCTACGACCAGTGGAAGATGCTGGAGCGTGAGATAGGTGATCTGTTCCAGATTGAAGAAGATGTTTATTGTAGCATCCTGCCCACTGCTACCCAGTATGCCCGTAATGCTATTTTCTCAGGACTTATGCCTGACCAGATTGCTAAGATGTTTCCAGAATTGTGGGTCGACGAAGACGAGGATGAAGGTAAGAATCTCAACGAGGAGCCTCTTATTCGTACTCAGTTAGAACGCTATCGTCGTCGTAATACGTTTTCTTATCATAAGATAAATACTTCACAGGAGGCCGACCGCCTGCTACAGCAACTGAATTCATTACAGCGTAACGACCTCAATGTCGTAGTGTTCAATTTCATTGATATGCTTTCTCATGCCCGTACAGAGTCAAAGATGGTTCGTGAATTGGCAAATAACGAGTCAGCTTATCGTTCCATTACTCTTTCATGGTTCCGCCATTCTGTGATTGCCGACTTGTTCCGTTTGCTGGCACAGACCGATTGCCGTATAATTATCACCACCGATCACGGCTCCATTCGCGCCACCAATCCCGTCAAAATTGTCGGCGACCGCAATACCAATACCAATCTGCGCTACAAATTGGGTAAGAATCTCGCCTACGATTCTCGTGACCTTTTTGTCGTCAAAAATCCCGCCAAGGCTTTCCTGCCTGCACCCAACCTGTCCACTAGTTATGTTTTTGCTACGGGTGACGATTTCTTTGCCTATCCAAACAACTATAACTATTATGTCTCCTATTATCGCAATACTTTTCAGCATGGCGGCATCTCAATGGAGGAGATGATAATCCCCATCGTCACTATGCGAGGTAGAAAAAGATGAGTGGATAAATAAAAATAAACTGCCATTATACCTTATTATATATTATGGAAATCAGAATAGAGAGTATTGACAAAATCCAGCAGGCTGCATGTGAGTTTGTCGACCATATTGGGTCTTTCCGTGTATTTGCTTTTTACGGCAAGATGGGAGCGGGGAAAACAACATTTATTAAGGCCGTTTGTCGGGAACTGGGCGTCCAGGACGTTATTACATCGCCCACCTTTGCTATTGTTAACGAATATGAAATTGAAAAGCAGGGAGGAGAATGGAATGGAGAGAGTATCTTCCATTTCGACTTTTACCGTATCAAACGCCTTGAAGAAGTTTACGACATGGGCTATGAAGATTATTTTTATTCTGGTGCTTTCTGTTTTATTGAATGGCCAGAACTGATAGAAGACATCCTTCCCGATGATGCAGTGCGGGTCAGCATCACAGAACAGGAAGATGGGACGCGTAGAATAATTTTCGATGTTAAATGATGACAACAAAGCTAAATATACGTCATTTAATTATAAATGAACCTAAAAATTGCATAGAAAACAAACATTACTAACTTATAATATAATATTAACAGATGGATTATTTACAGAAGAAACTAACTGGCAGTAGACCCTGGGCATACTCATGGGGTATTGCATTGGGTCTGCTCTGTATGTCTGCTAACGTACAGGCAGAGAATCGTTTAGGTACGAACTCTACGACAGCTGTTGCTCAGTCTGAGAAGACAGTAACTGGACATGTAGAGGACGAAAACGGAGAACCCCTCATTGGTGTTACCGTCGCCATTGTTGACGGAGTGGGGGGGGCAATTTCTGACCTTGATGGTAACTTTACTGTTAAGTTACCCCAAGGAAAAAACAAACTATCCCTTTCTTACACAGGTTACAAAACAAAGGTTGTCACCGTTACGGGTGCTAACCTTGATGTGAAGTTAGACCCTGATGCTCTGGGTCTGGACGAGGTCGTTGTGGTAGGTTATGGTACTCAGAAGAAACGTGATTTGACGGGTGCCATTACAACGGTTAAGTCTGACGATATTGTCGCAACACCGTTGCCTAACCCTGTTGAGGCACTGCAAGGTAAGGTTGCTGGACTTGACATTACGCGTGCTTCTGGTGCTGCTGGCGCAGGAAGTACTATCAAGTTGCGTGGTACTCGTTCGCTGACAGCTTCAGATGATAATCATGATGCTCCATTAGTATTGGTAGACGGCCTGCCTGGAAGTTTGGAGACTATCAATGCCAACGACATTGAGTCTATTGAGGTTCTGAAGGATGCTTCTTCTACGGCCGTTTATGGTTCTGCAGGTGCCAATGGTGTGATTATTGTTACCACAAAGTCTGGTTCCGCTGGCAAAACCTCTGTCAATCTGAACGCTTACATTGGTATCAACGGTTGGTCAACAGTTCCTAAGATGCATCACGGTGCAGACTTCTTCAATCTGCGCAAGCAGGCTCAGAAGAATGCGGGTACTTATATTGACGACACGCAGGTTTTCAACCAGCAGGTTTACAATGCCTATGTTGCAGGTCAGGATGTAGATTGGGCAGATGAGTTGCTGCGCACGGGTATTACCCAGAACTACTCGCTGTCTGTCAGCGGTGGTACGGAGAAGACCAAGGCCTATATGTCACTTAACTTCTCGGGTGAGGATGGACAGTATGCTAACGATAACTATAAAGTTTACTCCAGCAACATCAAGGTTGATCATCAGTTAGGCAAGTGGGTGACTGTAGGTACAAACTTCCAGGGAAGTTATACTCATCAGAATACAGCTTATGCTAAACTGGAGAATGCGTTGATTTCTAATCCGATTGGTTCTGCTTATGATGAGGATGGCAATGCTAAGGTTTTCCCTGTTGATGGTGATCATGACTATGTTAACTTGTTGCTTAACAACAAGAGTAATTATCGCAACAACCGCCAACGCACCAACATCCATTTGAATCCCTATATCCGTATCAATCCGCTGAAGGGTCTCACATTTGAGAGTCGTTTAGGCTTGTCTTTAGCATATTACAAGACAAACAAGTTTGAGGGTATTGGTTCTTATCAATACTTTAGTGCAGATCCTACTGCTGATGGCGTGAGCACCAGTAATAATGTCACTGCCAGTGTAGAAAATTACAATACCTACAATTACAAATGGGAGAATATTCTGACTTATAATTTCAATATCAAGCAGAACCACCAATTTACGGTCACAGCTGTAACCTCTTGGAACCACAATCGTCAGGAATATACAAAAGCAGAGTCAGACAACATTACGAGCAACAAGTATCTGTGGCACAAGTTGGATGCTGGTAAGAACCAGAAAGCAACCTCCTCTTATACGATGTCAAAAGGTATTGGTCTTGTAGGCCGTATCAACTACTCGTATTTAGGCCGTTATCTGGCTTCTGTTTCTGTCCGTCACGACGGTTCTTCTGTCTTGGCTGAGGATAATCGTTGGGATACCTTCCCCGCATTCTCTCTGGGTTGGCGCATTTCCGACGAGAAGTTCATGGAGAAAACGCGCAACTGGCTTGACAACTTAAAGATACGTTTTGGTTGGGGTGTAACGGGTACCTCTTCTATCAGTGCTTATCAGACACAGATGGAGTTAATACAGGGTTATCGTATTTTAGGCAACCAGACCCTGCTGTCCTATTCTTATCCTCAGCAGATTGTTGACCCCAATCTGGGTTGGGAGAAGTCTTATAACACTAACCTTGGCTTTGATGCAGCTTTCTTGAATGGACGTGTTGAAGTGAATTTCGACTATTACTTTACCAAAACAAAGGACATCATTTGGACCAAGCTGATTCCTGTTACCAGTGGCGGTTACACCACCAGTGCCCAGTATCAGAGTACGACCAACATTTGTGAGTCTCAGAACAACGGTATTGAGGTAACAGTTACTGGTCGTCCATTTATAGGCAAGCGCGAGGGTGACTTCAACTGGACGGTCAATGCTACTTTTACCATGCAGAAAGAAAAGTTGACCAAGTTCTCTGGCGATAATGGCAGTAATCAATACATTAAGGACGGTGGCGATATCATTCTGCGCGAAGGCGAGCCCATCAACTCATTCTATGGTTACAAACTTGATGGTACCTGGAAGATCAGCGAGGCCGCAGATGCAGCATGCTTCAATGCTGAACCTGGCGACTTGAAAGTGAACTGCCCAGGGTTGTCGCGTAATGTTGATGCTAATGGCAATGTTTATTACACCGCCGTTAATGCTGCAGGTGAGATAGTTACTTATGATGCAGCACATCCTTATGATGTAGGACAGGCTAAACAAGTTTTAGGTCATCAGCAGCCAGACTGGACATTGGGTTTGAAGAACTCGTTCTCTTACAAGAATTTCGACCTCTCTGTATTCCTCTACTGGCGTTTCGGACAGATGATTAAGTATGGTATGTTGGGTAGGTTTGACACACAAGGTAATAGGAACTTCCCCACTTATTTCGACTATTGGACACCAGAAACTGGTGACGAAAACCACGTATATCCCGCTTTGACAACTACCAAGCCTTTAAATCAGATCACTGGTTGGGATGGTCTGCCTTATGTTGATGGTTCTTTCTTCAAGATTAAGAACATCACATTGGGTTATACCATACCTAAGTCACTGCTGAAGCGCGTTGGTATTGAGTCAGTACGCGTCTACGGTACAATTACTAATCCGTTGGTAATTGCCAAGAGTGACCTGTTGAAAGACTACGACCCTGAAATGGCTGGCAGTCTGGACTATCCTTTGACAAAGCAGATGGTGTTTGGTGTTAATGTTTCATTCTAAGTAATTTATTTATAACTTAATATTCATTAGAAACTATGATGAAGAAATATTTATATATAGCAGCCGCTGGCCTTTTAAGTATCACTGGCCTTACCTCGTGTAGCCTTGATGAATACAATCCTTCTGCTGGTTCGGCTACGATTACCAACTATGATACTTGGAAAGGTTTGCAGGTCAACTGCTACTCTACCCTTTATCATGAGCTCTACTCCAAGAGCGACTTCCTGTTCATCTCTGAGTGTGGTACTGACTTGTGGCTGAATCCCGCCAGCAAGGAGTATTCGAGGGAGTTGTTTTATTACAGAGGATTAGGAGTAGAACGCCAAGAGCCCCGCAAGACGTGGCAGCAGGCCTACTCTGTGATTGCTACTTGTAACACTGTGATTAACAAGGCTGATGAGGTAGAAGGCGGCGATCCCGCTGTCATTAACCTTTTGGCAGCTGAGGCCAAGTGTCTACGTGCATTCTTCCACCTGACGCTGGCAACCTATTTCGGTCCAATCCCCCTCTGTACAAACGAGGTCGGTTTTGTTGACGTAGCTCCTCATCGTAATAGTTTGGCCGAAGTCTATGCTTCTGTTGTGACCGACTTGCAGGAGGCCGCTGCCGTTTTGAATGTGGAGCCTTATCAAGGCAACTATGGCCGAGTCTGCAAGAAGACTGCTTTGGGTCTGTTGGCTCGTGCCTATGCACAGGGTGCTGCAGAGGGACTTACCGAAGGTAATAAGTCTTATTGGCAGCGTGCTAAGGAAGTATCGGAAGATATGATTAATAATTCAGCAGCCTATGGCATGTATCTTTATGACGACGTGTCTGATTTGTGGGCAGTAGCCAATAATCGCGGCAATAAAGAGGCCCTCTTTACTGCTGCTGGATTGGATGCAACAGGTGTAGACGCTAATATGGCAGGCACTTATCTGAATGCCAGCAGCTATTTGTATGGTTACACCAGAACCAACCCGAACATCTTGTCAGACCTTTACAAGACTCAAATCTCGTCAAATTCTTATTTGGGCAACCATAATCAGGATGGTATCATGGCTCCTACCAAGCATGCAATCGAAGTCTTTGGCGATTGGGACAAGCGTTACGAGAACACTTTCTTGACGGCTTACGGATTATTTACAATTAAGGACAATGCTGTACTTACTCCTGCATACCAGACTTTCACGGTTGGTGCTAGTACGTGTTTGAAGTATGGCATCAATACCAAGTTTGCCAATACAAAGATTCGTCCTTATGTTCAATTGGCTAAGAGCCAACAGCCTGGTGGCGAACAGACTTATGCAGTGGGTGTTTACGAGAAGGGTGATGCTACGAATACCAAAATCATTCCTACCAAAAATCCATTGGTTGTAGACATGCCTTTGGCTGTGGACGAAGACCGTATCCTTATCTACCTGTCTAAGAATGACATGACACCTGAGGACAAAGCTGAGCGTGGCTACTTCTGCATGAACATCAGCGACCTCTTTGATGCTGATGGGAACTATAGTGAAGAATTATACAAGCCTGGTGCGTTGAATACGAATGCCAATCAGCTATTCCCCACATTGGTAAAGTACAATTGGTTGTTTGACGGTGCCACTCGTCACTTGTCTTCAGATGGTTATGATTTCCGTAATGGTGACGTCTACATTATGCGTGCTGCCGAGATTTACCTCATTGCTGCTGAGGCTAATGTGATGACAGGTACACCTGCTGCTGCCGTTCCATATTTGCAGAAGCTGCACGATCGCGCTTGCCGTCCTGGTTATACCACGCCTGCAATAGGCACTCCAACCGAACAGGATATTCTTGATGAGTATGCCCGCGAATTCTGTGGCGAGCATATGCGCTGGCCTGTCCTGAAGCGTCACCGTGCCAATGGCTTGATGAAGAATGCCTTGCAAAAATACAATAAGAAGGCTTATGAAAACTTTAACGAGAATATCCACTATTTGCGTCCTATTCCCAAACTCTTCCTCGATCAGATTGAGAATGCGCAGGAATTTGGCGACAATGGATATGGATATACTGCATCTAAGGGATATTAAATATTTTTAATCACTTTATTTATTAACATTTAAAACAAACAAAAATGAAAAGTATGAAGAAATTTTTACTCGTAGCTTGCGCTATGTGCTCTATGGGAGCAAGTGCACAGCATTTAGAGTGGAGTGCCGCTCAGCTTCCTCAGACCACCGAGGAAGGTGCAGCTCAAGGTTTTACCGTTTACTATGATTACCTGTTCACTCCTGCTAACTACACTCTTTGTGAGGGTGAGGGCTTTAAGGCTTATTT
>JAFLSF010000017.1:0-26175 GCA_022511045.1 Prevotella sp. | reverse complement strand
GTGTTGAGCCAGGCCACAAGTATTATGTATTGGCTTCTGAGAAGCAGTCTGTAGAACTCTATGGTATTGGCTTCACTCCTGTAACTGCTACCAACTACTATAGCGAAACTCCTACAGGCATTGCTAACGTAACTGCAAACAAGGTACAGGGCGACAACAAGATGTACAACCTCGCTGGTCAGCGCATCACCGAGCCTGCAAAGGGTCAGATCTACATCATGAACGGCAAAAAGTACATTGCTAAGTAAATATTGAACAATAAAGGTTAAGTTCGTAGCTTAATAAAGCTATAGAATAAAACCCTATCCTTAAAGCGTCTGCAACAAATTTGTTGCAGACGCTTTATTTTTCCTAAAATTTGGTTATTTAGCAGAAATAATATACCTTTGCAGCAGAAGAAGCAAAAGAGGAGGGTAGAGCGAATGTTACAAGAAAGAACAATATTGAACGATGCCCAATTGGGTATATTAAGACTTTTAAGTCGATTGCAGACTGTTGAACAGGTAAGTGAATTGCGTCAAGTTATTTCTAACTACTATGCGCAAAAGGCTACTGAGGGGATGGATGCACTATGGGAGTCTGGACAGTGGAGTCAAGAGAAAAACGAACAAACTCAGAATGAGCATTTAAGGACACCTTACAAACATGCCTAAAAAGAGAATAGTTCTTGACACTAATTGTCTACTCGCTTGTATTTCATCAAAAAGTGAGAATTTCCGTGTATGGAAAGACTTTCAATTGGGGCGTTTTACGCTATGTGTGTCAAATGACATCATTGAGGAATATCAAGAGATAATAGCACAGAAAACTAATGCCATGTTCATAGTTTCAGAAGACAGCTTAAAGATATTTCTTTTCCGCAACTACTCGTGTTGAAGTTAAAGGAGTTTCTGACGATGTTGGCTCACTCTACTTAAGATTAGTTCTTGAAGCTGACGTGCATAGTCCGCACTATTGACGCGCATACTGCGCACTATGAGTGCGTATAGTCCGCACTCGTGGTGTGCATAGTCCACGCCATAGGTGAGCCCTATACTCGTAAAAAACGAGAAACTGGCATTCAATTGACAAAATTCCGCTTTGTTAACGACAAATCAGTGATTTGTTAACAACGAGCATAAGGAGTAGAATTATTTACCTTAACACCTTTCGGCCGTTGATGATGACTAAGCCGCGATAAGTCTCATTGACACGTTGACCTGCTAAGTTGTAGGTATGTGTACCATGCTGGGGATGGTCGGCGGTGTGGATGGCAGAGATGGATGAGGTGCCACCCATGAAATCAAAGGAAGCCAAACCATTAGTGACGTTCATATTGGTTAGAGGCTTTGACATCAGGAAACTCCCGTCTATATTACGATTGTTTAGTGTAGCCGCAGGTGCCGAAGTGTTAGTTAGCTGATTATTTGTGGCGTATGGATAAGGCCAGTTACTACTGGTAGTCGTCGATGAATTGTCGTTGGCTGGAATGATGGTATAACGTTTGCGACTGCCCCAATTAGGTGCTGTTTCTACACTCACCCAGATGCTGGGGTCGTAATCAATATGGAATACGACAATACCGCTACTAGGAAGGGAGGTGTCCCAGCCTGTGTTTTGACGATTCTCAATTACGTAATATTCGTCAGCATAGCCATCGTTACGAATAAGATAGGCTGTTCCTTCTTCACTCAGTGCAGGCATATCGGCAATGGTAGCAGCCTCCGTTAGCTCAGTAGGTGTAAGCCAGCCCATGAGCCAGCGTTCGTGGGCTGAGTAAGCTGTAGGGCAGAAACCTCCACTACTGTAGTTACCGTAATCCATAAGGTCCCAGTAACGGACATAGCTGGTGCCACCTACATAGAAATCTGGGAATCCAAAACAATGGCTGTATTCATGGCAGATAGTTCCGAAAGTACCATAACTGTTGTTACTGGACAATTCTTGTAGGGCACAATAACAATCCACAGAATATTTTTTGCCATCGCCATTGGTTACGGTTCGAGGGGTGCAATATGCGCCAGTAGTAGGGTCAATATGCTCACTGAGCCACCATTGGTGGGGCCAGATAGCATTGTTGCCGCCGCCGAAATTACCATAACTACTGCCCTTGCCAGCATAGATAATAAGTAGCTGGTTTACATAGCCGTCGCCGTTCCAGTCGTATAGGCTCCAGTCGATAGGGCGTTGTTGGAGAACGTCCATAATGTCTTGAACCAAGAATTGTGAGTTCTCATCATCAGCAGACGTACTTCCATATTTGGCATGTCCAGAACTGAGAGCCACATATTGTAAGTCGAAAGTAACATTGAACTGGCCGTAGCTTTGGTCGTAGAAGTAGTCGTGGACAGAACCATGAAAAGAATCCTCAGTATAGCCGACGGTATTGAAGATGTTGTTCCACTGCTCTATTGTTGCCGCTTCATCGTCTTTAAACGTACGGTCGCTGAATGACACTAGTACTGTGAGTTGATGTCGGTCGCCTTTATAAAAGTCACCACCAGGCTGACGAACTTGTGCTGTGCTACGATGTATAGCCTCTGTGCTATGGGGTTTTGGTGTTCCCCTACGACAGCCTTGAGTGGGAACAATCTCTTGCGCAATAACGGATAGCGGAAGAAGGACAAAAAGATAAGAGAGTACAATAACTCTTATCACTCCTAATTGTTTGTGCATTATTGTACTCTCCATATCTTCTCAGTTTTCTTTAGCTATTTTTTACAAGGTGCCCAAGGCTTCAGTTGTTTGAAGAAGTCGTTGCCCTTGTCATCAACAAGGATGAAAGCGGGGAAGTCTTCCACGTCAATCTTCCAAATGGCTTCCATTCCTAACTCGGGATATTCGATGCACTCAATACTCTTAATGGAACTCTGTGACAGTACGGCTGCGACACCGCCAATAGTGCCCAAGTAGAAGCCGCCATGCTTCTTACAAGCCTCAGTAACAACGTCGCTGCGATTACCCTTGGCAATCATGACCAGCGATGCGCCGTTTTCTTGAAATTCATCAACATAAGGGTCCATGCGGTTGGCTGTGGTGGGACCCATCGAACCGCAGGGATAGCCCTCGGGAGTCTTGGCTGGACCCGCATATAGAACGGGATATTTCTTGAAATAATCGGGCATTCCCTCGCCTGCATCTAAACGAGCTTTCAATTTAGCATGCGCTATGTCGCGAGCTACAATAATGGTACCTCTTAAGTTTACACGCGTAGAGACAGGATATTTGCTGAGTTCCTTACGGACGGCATCAATGCCCCCGTTGAGATCAATCTCTATCGTGTTCTGTCCTTCGCCAGCCTTAGCGTATTCTGCAGGAATGAGTTCTGCAGGGTTGCTGTCCATCTGCTCCAGCCAAATACCGTCGCGATTGATTTTTGCCTTGATGTTTCTGTCGGCCGAACACGACACACCCATACCGATGGGACAGGATGCACCGTGACGAGGCAAGCGGATGACACGGATGTCATGAGCCAGCGCTTTGCCGCCAAACTGAGCTCCCAAACCAATCTTCTGCGCTTCGACAAGTAGCTTCTGTTCCAAATCAATATCTCGGAAAGCACGTCCTGTCTCGTCACCTGTAGTGGGCAGTGAGTCGTAGTATTTGATGCTGGCCAATTTGACGGTCAACAGGTTCTTCTCTGCCGAGGTTCCACCAATAACGAAAGCAATATGATAAGGAGGACAGGCAGCTGTTCCCAGACTTTTCATCTTCTCCACTAAGAATGGTAACAGCGTGCTCTCATTCTGGATGGTAGCTTTGGTCATGGGATAGAAATAGGTCTTGTTGGCTGAGCCGCCACCCTTGGCCACCATGACGAAACGATACTCAGCACCCTCTGTTGCCTCAATGTCAATCTGAGCGGGCAGGTTGCAGCGGGTGTTCACCTCGTCGTACATGTTCAGTGGTGCATTTTGCGAATAGCGCAGATTGTCTTGGGTGAAGGTGTTGTAGACACCCCTTGAGAGTGCTTCCTCATCTTCAAACCCTGTCCATATCTGCTGACCTTTCTCACCATGAATAATGGCTGTGCCTGTGTCTTGACAGAAAGGCAGGATGCCGCGAGCAGCTACTTCTGCATTGCGAAGGAACTGCAGGGCTACATATTTGTCATTCTCTGAGGCTTCTGGGTCTGTGAGGATGGCTGCAACCTGTTCGTTATGCTCTCGGCGAAGCATGAATTCTACATCGTGGAAAGCCTGCTGAGCCAATAAAGTCAGCGCTTCACGCGATACCTTTACTATTTCTTTCCCCTCGAAAGTGGACGTTGTAATACCCTCCTTGCTGAGCAAGCGATACTGAGTCTTATCCTCACCCAGTTGAAACATTGGGGCATATTTGAAATCTACGATGTTTGCCATAACGTATGTGTTTATTCTTTTGTGATGATAACTCACGGAGAGGATTTACGTAAAGTCCACAAGGATGCGGAATACCTTTGCTGGGTTCTTGTCCCAATCAACCATTGCCTGTTCGGCCTGTTCGGGTTTCACGATGCCTGATGTCAATACATCGTATGGCGGGTTATATTTTTTCAGATAACGGATAACGCCATCGAAATCCTCGGGCAGCGCGTTGCGTGAGCCTCGGATGTCAAGCTCCTTTTGTACAAAGTACTTGGTAGTAAACTCTACATCCTGCTTGGAATAACCGATACAGATAACACGTCCGCAGAAAGCCACCTCGTTAACTGCCGTCTGATAAGTGGCAGGCGAACCAACAGCCTCGATAACAATATTCGGTCCCATGCTGTCTGTTAATTCCATCAGACGCTCATGTACATTTTCTTTAGCACTGTTGATGGTATAGTCAGCACCCAAACGTTTTACGATATCTAACTTTTCGTCATCCACATCGCACGCAATGACTTTGGCACCACGTAGCAGCGAGCGAATAACTGCACCTACGCCCACCATACCACAACCAATAATCATCACAACATCCGTATCGACGGCTTGTGCACGGCTGACAGCATGGAAGCCTACACTCATAGGTTCGATGAGTGCAGCATGGGCAGGAGTAATGTCGCCAACAGGGATTACTTTCTGCCAAGGAACGGCCAGATACTCACGCATGGCACCATCACGCTGAACGCCTAACGTCTCATTGTGCTCGCAGGCATTGTAGCGGCGACTACGACAAGCCGAGCAAACGCCACAACTGGTGTAGGGATTAACAGTGACAATCATACCTTTGCGTAGGGTAGGGGGCACTTCTGCTCCTAAGCCGATAATCTCGGCACCAATCTCGTGGCCAGGAATCACTTGAGGCTTAGCCATCTGGTTAAGACCCCGGAAAGTGTTAAGGTCGCTGCCACAAAAACCCACATAGTGAATCTTCAATAGCACCTCGCCAGCTTGGCATTGTGGAGTATCCATATCAACCACTTTCATGACGCGTGGTTCTGTAATCTGTATTGCTTTCATCTTCAAATTTACGATTTACAAAATACTAAATATTATGCGTTATTCACTCATATTCTTAATGTATGGTAGTGCTTTCAATTTGTTGAAACCAAATAGTTTCTTCGCATTGTCACGCAGGAAGAACTGTTTTTGCTCATCCGTCAGTTCCTTGCTTTTCGTAACAAAGTCATAAGACATACGATAGGTGATAGCGGTGATAGTACGTGGATAGTCCGAACCCCACATCAGTTTGTGCCATCCTACCTCATCGGCGGCTTCCCTGATAGCCTTGACGGCTGAAGGGAAAGGATAAAACTCATCGTTAAAAAGCCAAGTGATGCCACCACTTTCAACATAAACGTTTTCGTGTCGTGCCAGCCGTATCTGTGCCATCCAATTGGGACGCGTCACCATACCGAAGTGACCAATGGCAATCTTTAGCTGCGGACACTCGCTGATGATTTCCTCCATCTGACCGACTTGTGCGTCACCATCTGCCAACTCTATGCCTAAGATTATGTTCTTTTGCTCCAGCAAACGCATAGTTTGCATCATCTCATCATTGAGGAATTGCTGGGGCAGGCGGGCTGCGGGAATTTTGATACCTTTAAATCCACACTCCACAAGCCGTTCCACTTCTGACAGATAGCCAGGACGACGATAGTCTGCCATACCGAAACAAAAGAAGCGTTCGGGATACTGACGACGGACTACCTCTAAATAGTCGTTCTGCAATCCGTCGATAAACTCCTGCGTAATGACGGCGGCACAAACTTGCGCGTAATCCATATTAGAAAGGAAACGTTCGGCCGTGTTCTGCCCGTCCGTCATCCAAGGGGGCAACATTTGTCGCTCCTCTCCAAAGAATATGCTTCGGCTTCGGTTAGGTTCCAACTGGCAGATGGGAGAACCGTCTACTATAGTATTCTGATGAAGCCACAAGTGGGCATGGGCATCAATATATCCGCCTTTGGCACTTTCCATGTGATATGTTGCTTAGGTGTTAGCCCAGCTGACGCGTTGCTGGTCGCCAATGATGTTACGGACTTCCTCTACCAATTGCTCGTCCATAGGCTCACTGAGGTATTCCATGTTTTTATGGATAGCCTCAGGGCGAGTGGTGCTGAACACGGTAGATGCAATGCGAGGGTTGCTGCAAGCATATTGCATAGCTAATTTCTCGATGGGGTAGCCTTTCTCGTGACAATGTGCTGCTGCTTGTTTGCAGGCTTCGACCAGAGGCTTGGGTGCAGGATGCCAGTCGGGTGCGCCCCGCTCCGTCAGTAATCCCATAGAGAAAGGCGATGCAGACAAAACACCAACGTTGTGCTTCTCAAAGAAGTCAAGGAAATCTACCAACTTATCATCACATAAACAATAGTGGCAGAAGTTCATGACGCTTTCTACGGTGCCTTCGGGACAGTGTTCAATCACCCAGTGCAGGTTCTCCAGTTGCAGGTCAGTAATGCCCACATGACGTACTACCCCCTCTTTCTTCAGTTCATGCAGGGCGGGTAGTGTTTCATCAATGACCTTTTGCAGTCCGCCTTCCATGCGTCCTTGAAACTCAATGTCGTGTACGTTGATAAGGTCGATGTAGTCAATATGCAGACGTTCCAAACTCTCGTAGACACTTTCTTTTGCGCGGCGGGCAGAGTAATCCCATGTATTAACGCCGTCTTTGCCGTAGCGTCCCACCTTGGTGGAGAGATAGTATTTGTCGCGGGGGATGTCCTTCAAAGCTTTTCCCAATACCGTTTCTGCTTTATAATGTCCATAGTAGGGTGACACATCAATGATGTTGATGCCAGCATCAACGGCGGCAAACACGGCGTCAAGGCCACGATGCTCGTCGAAAGCATGAAACACACCTCCCAAGGAAGAGGCGCCGAAGCCAAGCTCCGACACCTTCATCCCTGTTTTTCCAAGTTCCCGATACTCCATAAGTTAATATTCTTGTTACGAGTTTCCTCCATCAAAACATCCATCCGATGCGGATAGCAGGCTCGATATAGAGCTTCGTGAAGGTTCCCTCATGGCCTTTTACTTCGTCAGCCTCATATCTATATGTCTTATTGATGTTGTTAAGCGTGATTCTTAGACCAGTATCTGACGAGTATTTATATGTTTCATTGATTTTCTGACTACCGTTTTCTGTTTCTGTTTTTCCGCCTTCTATTGTCATTTTGCCGTTGGCTTTCTTACCCGTGTTAAACGTTAAGCCTAATTCTGCACCGATATAGAGTTTTCTATAGACGTAGAAATCAATACCTGTAAAGATGGTTCCGAAGAAACCGTTCTCGTTGAATTTAGTGCGGTCAGCATTGCTCTTCTCGTACTCATAGTTGTCGAAGGTGTTCGATACAGAGTTGTAATTCGGAGCAACGTACTGATTATTGCCTTCTGTCTCTTTAGAGGCAGAATAGAAACGACCTAAATAGCCAGCCTCAGCACCTGTATAGAAGTCCAGACGACCCGTATGGGCAAAATGGAACTCGTAACCGAGTGCCAACTTCAAACTCAGTTCTTTGTTAATAATCGTCGTGGTAGAGTTCCTTACTTCATAGTTGCTGGAATTTACGCTACGAGAGTCGAAATTAGTGCTCTGCTCGTCTCTGTCGCGGTCAAAACCAATGCCAACTCCAAAGCGAATCGCATTCTGCTCGTCGAGGAACATACGTGCATTAAGCTGTGCCATGTTGGTAGGCTTTCCCTCGTAGTCAAAAGGGTTGAATTTCCACTCTAACGTAAATATGCCGTCAGGCAGGTATTCGTTCTCGTTGTAGTTCTGAGCAGATGCCGTAATGCTGCTCAAGACAATGGCTGCTAATAAAATTACTTTCTTCATTATCGTCGATATTTTATTTCTTCTTACTCACCTTTAATAGCTGCTACGCCAGGAAGAACCTTACCCTCGATGGCCTCGAGCAAGGCACCGCCGCCCGTAGAGATATAGCTCACTTGGTCAGCCAACCCAAACTTATTAACGCAGGCTACAGAGTCGCCGCCGCCAATCAGCGAGAAGGCACCCTCAGCAGTAGCCTTTGCGATAGCTTCGCCAATGGCGCGACTGCCAGCCGTAAAGCTATCGCACTCGAAGACACCTGCAGGACCGTTCCATAAAATAGTTTTGGCACCCTCAATAGCCTTGGCAAATGCTTTCTGGCTCTCGGGGCCTGCATCTACGCCCTCAAAGCCTTCGGGCACTTGATTAGAGGGGCAAGTGATAACTTCAGCACCATCCTTTACAGTCATGCTACCGAAGTCCAACCCGTTAGTAGCTGTGCAGTCGGTAGCTAATACCAATTCTACACCGTTTTTCTTAGCCAGTTCCTCAACGCCTAACGCAACGTCTAGCTTATCAAGTTCGACGATAGAAGTTCCAATCTCGCCGCCGTGAGCCTTTGAGAAAGTATAGGTCATACCACCGCAGAGGATGAGTTTATCGACCTTGCCTAACAGATTTTCGATGATACCAATTTTGGAGCTGACTTTTGAACCGCCCATGATGGCTACGAAGGGACGTTTGATGTTTGACAAAACATTATCTACTGCCGTAACCTCTTTCTCCATCAGCAGACCCAACATCTTGTGGTCAGCGTCAAAATAGTCGGCAATGACGGCCGTAGAAGCGTGCTTGCGGTGAGCCGTTCCAAAAGCATCCATCACATAAACGTCAGCATAAGATGCCAATGTTTTGGCAAACTCCTTTTGTGAAGTCTTCATAGCCTTCTTGGCTTCATCATATTTGGGGTCTTCTTTGTCAATTCCTACAGGCTTTCCCTCCTCCTCTGGATAGAAGCGAAGATTTTCCAGCAACAATGCCTCACCCATCTTCAAGGCAGCAGCCTGCTCTTGGGCTTTAGCGCAATCAGCGGCAAAGCTAACGGGAACACCTAATGCCTTCTCCACAGCCTCGCGAATCTGACCCAGCGACATCTTGGGGTTAACCTTACCCTTGGGCTTGCCCATGTGGCTCATGACGATGACTGCACCGCCGTCGCCAAGGATTTTCTTCAGCGTGGGCAGTGCACCACGAATACGGGTGTCGTCGGTGATGTTTCCGTTTTCATCTAAGGGCACGTTGAAGTCAACGCGCACGATTGCCTTCTTGCCAGCAAAATTCATTTCGTTGATAGTCATAGCGATTGTTTATTTACGTTTTATTGATTTGTCTTACTTTGTTTCTCCTTGCTTGTCTGCTCACTTCTTCCTTACACCAAGTGCTCGATAAGGTCTTCACGTTCTCCTGGGAGCATATCAATGACTGGAATTTCAATCATGGTGTAGCAGCCTGCTTGCAGACGCTTTGAGGCACGAGCCACATTAACCAGCACTTGAGCTGTTAGTGCGGGGTTGTTGATTTGCATGTTAAACTCCATACGCTGGTTCTGAGTCTGTCCGCTGACACCCTTGCGCACCAAGTTCACACCGTGTCCCATATCACGCACGTCATCAACACTTTCCACTTGGAATACGTGTGTCTCGTCGCTTGCAAAATAAGGGTCGGCCTTGATGTCTTTCGTCACCTGCTCCAGCGTATAGCCGTCCTCCAGTTCCACATACACCATGCGACGATGGATGCCCTCACCGAGAGGGATGGTCATTGAGAGGGCGTTCTTGACGCCTGCTTTTGAACGGACACAAACACTATGCCCCATTGACATGCCCGGGCCAAAGTTCGTGTAAGAGAGTCCCTTAGGAGCAAGGCTCTGCATCAGTGTGCGGACAATGCTGTCGCTGCCTGGGTCCCATCCTGCGGCAATGACGCTCACAGTGTTCGTCTCTTTGTTAAGAGACATTAGTCGCTCGCGGTAGCCGCGTATATCAGTGTGAATATCGAAAGAGTCAACGGTATTGATGCCCAAAGGCAAAATCTGCTTGGCATATTCTTCGCAAGAGCGAGTAGGAGTCGCCAAGATAGCCACGTCTACGTCTTTCAGTTCGCGGATGTCTTTTACTACGTCATATTGTGCCAGTTCTGCTGGCTTGTCTATTGCTCCGTTGCGGCGTACTACACCAGCTATCTCAAAATCGGGAGCGGCCTCCAGGGCCTGAATACTGTACTTTCCAATGTTGCCGTAGCCTACTACAGCTGCACGAATCTTTTTCATTTTCAGTTCTATTTTTTGTTTGTGTCTTTTGTTCCCCTTTATGGGCTTAGACGACACCAAAGGGTTGTCAGCGCCAATTCTTCGTGCAAAGGTACGAATAAATGGGGGAAATACCAAAGAAAAATTATTTTTTCTTACGTTGTACTCAGACCTCCTTTGCGATGATGCAGAATATTGACCGCAAGAAAAATTCTTACACCGATAAATAAGGCCCTGATTTGTCGCTCACGAAGTGCCGCCTCGTTGCGGATGAGGCGGCACTTCATCGGCAATGAGCCCTATTCTCGTTGATGGTGAAACGGTACCTCGTTGAAACCCTAATAAACAAAGGGGATTCGAGAGGCTTGGTTAGAAAGATTGTGAGATGAAATAATCTTTACAATATTTGTGTTTCAAGAAAACCTCATAACAATTATTCTGGGGTAAAGTTGGCGGGAAATGCAATAAAAGTGCAAGGTCGCACGTTAATAATAAACGTGTGTAAGCGCGCAAAGAATCAAAATTAGAACAAATATGATAGAGTATATCAAGGGAGAACTGACCGACTTGACACCCGCATTAGCGGTGGTGGAAGCGGCTGGAGTGGGTTACGGTGTGAATATTTCGCTGACTACATATAGTGCCATTCAAGGTAAGAAAGACGTGAAGTTATACGTCCACGAGGCTATTCGCGAGGATGCTCACGTGCTTTTTGGTTTTGTGTCGAAAAAAGAGCGCGAGATGTTCCAGTTGCTGATAACCGTTAGTGGCGTGGGAGCCAACACGGCTCGCATGATGCTTTCGTCTATGAGCGTTGCCGAATTGTGTAATGCTATTTCGCGTGGCGACGAGCGTATCATCAAGGGTATTAAGGGTATTGGCAAGATGACAGCCCAGCGTATCATCGTAGACCTCCGCGACAAAATCGTGGCCTTGGGCATTGCTGATGAGATACCAACGGGAGGAAGTGTGCAGACTCCTGTAGACAACGCCGTGAAGGACGAGGCTGTAGCTGCTCTTACTATGCTTGGATTTGCGCCAGCTCCCACGCAAAAGGTCGTTGTGGCTATCCTTTCTGAGCAGCCTTCGCTGACAGTAGAACAGGTAGTAAAATTAGCATTGAAGCAAATAAAGTAACTCTTTATATTTTTTCCTACAGGATGGGAGTCTAAACAAAATAGACCATTATGAACTACGGCAAGATAAGATATGCGCTGATGAGCCGCTTCCCCTCGTTGAGAAAGGGGATAGGCGTGGCTATCGTCTTGCTGTGCTTGACAACTTGGGCCGTTACGCCTCAAGACAATAATCCTCGAAATGGTGGACAGAACAACGGAAAAAACGACCCGCCTCCCCCCTCTTTAGCTGGGGTCGTGAGCGACGAGGAGATTCCTGACTCATTGCTTCACGCCCGTTGGAAAATACAAAAGACGGTGCCTCTTGAGGTGGCCGACCTTGATTCTTCCGCCCTTGACCTTCGTTTTCCTGAGAATATTAAGCAAGAGGTAGAGTACGATGATTCCACCAATACCTACCGCATAGGCTCGAAAATAGGCGACTCGTATCTGAGCACTCCTATTGTGATGACTCCCGATGAGTATCAGCAATGGAGTGAGAGGCGTGAGCGCGAGCGTTTCTTCCGCAAAAAAGATGCTGAAAATGTAGCTAATGAAGGTAAGGAGAAGTTTGACTTTGCTGATATGAAATTCAATATTGGGCCTGCTGAAAAGATTTTCGGTCCAGGTGGAGTGCGCATCAAGACGCAAGGAACGGCTGAGTTAAAACTGGGTGCCAACTTTAAAAACGTCGAAAATCCTTCTTTGCCAGAACGCAACAGAAAGACTCGTGCTGTTGACTTTGACGAGAAAATCAATATAAATGTGACGGGTAAGGTGGGTGACAAAGTTAATATGTCGCTAAATTATAATACGGATGCAACCTTCGACTTTGACTCCAAGAACCTGAAGTTGCGCTATGAGGGTAAAGAGGACGAAATCGTAAAACTGGTGGAAGCAGGAAACATCACCTTTCCCTCTAACAATTCACTTATACAAGGTGCCTCGAGTCTTTTTGGTGTGCGCACTGACTTGCAATTCGGTAAGCTGAAGTTGCAGACTGTTTTGTCGCAGAAAAACTCCACATCAAAGAGCGTGTCCTCGAAAGGTGGCACGCAGACCACGCCGTTCGAACTGAATGTAGCCAACTACGAAGAAAACCGCCACTTTTTCCTCGCTCAGTACTTCCGCGAACATTATGATGCCGCTATGCAGCGACTGCCCGTTATTACGACAGGCATAGAGATAACGCGCATTGAGGTTTGGGTGACTAATAAAACGGGAACAACCCAGAACTCACGTAATATTGTGGCCTTTGCTGATCTTGGTGAGAGTACGTCGCAGAAATTTGGAGGCGGTGTAGCCTCTCAAATTCCGCAAAATAACGCCAATAGGGAGTATGCTGAGTTGACAAGTACTTATGTTGCTGCCCGTGATATTGACCAGACAAGCAGCGTGTTGCCTACCGCTATTTATGAAGGTGGTACTGACTACGAGAAATTGGCCTCTGCCCGTCTGCTTACCAATTCGGAATATACGCTCAACAAAGCTTTGGGATATATCTCACTGAAAACATCCCTCCAGACAGACCAAGTGTTGGCAGTAGCCTATGAGTTTACTTATGGAGGAATCACCTATAAAGTCGGTGAGTTTGCCTCTGACCACACTAACATAAACGAGGCACTCTATGTCAAGGCTCTGAAGAATACATCGAATAATCCTATGCAGCCTAACTGGCGACTGATGATGAAGAACGTCTACTATTTGGCATCAAATGTTGAGAAGACCAAGTTCCGCTTGGATATCAAGTACCAGAGCGACACCACAGGCGTCTACGTTAGTTATATTCCCGAGCCACAGGCTAAGGATATAACGCTGCTAAGAGGTTTAGGATGCGACCGTCTGGACAATAATAATAAGGCTCACCCTAATGGTTATTTCGATTATGTAGAGGGTTACACCGTCAGCAATGGCCGTGTATTCTTCCCGTCGGCAGAGCCTTTTGGTTCAACATTGAGGCAGTTCTTAATCAGTCGTGGTGTACCTGCTGCTACGGCTGATAAATATGCTTTCCAAGAACTATATGACACCACACGTACTGCGGCCAGACAGATGACGGACAAGAACCGTTTCTTGCTTACGGGCCAGTATAAGGGAACATCGGCCAACATCATCTCTTTGGGGGCCTACAACGTTCCGCAAGGCTCCGTCAGAGTAACGGCGGGTGGTGTCACTCTTACGGAGGGGGCTGATTATACGGTTGATTATTCGGCGGGTGAGGTAACTATCCTTAATCAGAGTATTATAGATGCGGGTACCAGCGTCAATGTATCTTTGGAGAGTAACTCTGATTACGGTATGCAGCGCAAACAGATGTTCGGTGTCAACTGGGAGTACGATTTCTCTAAGGACTTTCAGATAGGTGGTACGTTGCAGCATCTTTCTGAACAGGCACTGACTTCGAAGGTGAACATGGGTGCCGAGCCTTTGAAAAATACCCTTTGGGGCGTACACATCAATTGGAAGACAGAGTCGCAATGGCTCACTAATATGCTCGACCGCTTGCCCTTGCTGCATTGTACACAGCCCTCGACAATCTCGTTTGTAGGTGAGTTTGCACACCTCATTGCAGGAACAGCCAGTGGCACTCAAGACAATGCTTCGTATATTGATGACTTTGAGAGTGCAAAAAATGGTATCAGCGTCATAGACCCGAAGTCGTGGGTTATATCAAGTACGCCCTCAAGCTTTGCTGAGTATAATGATAAGACTGGTATCACCAGTGGACAGAATCGTGCCTTGCTGGCGTGGTATACTATTGACCCTTTGTTCACTTATCGTTCTTCGAGTCTTACTCCTGGGCATATCAAGAGTGACCTCAACCAGTTGTCTAATCATTATGTGCGTGCCGTTTACGTCAATGAGTTGTATCCTAATCGTGACCAATCGACTTATAGCGGGGCAACCAACACGTTGCCTATTCTTGATTTGGCATATTATCCAACGGAGCGTGGCCCTTATAATCTCTCAACGGATGTTACTTTAAAGGGCGAGTTGAATATGCCTGCCACCCGATGGGGCGGTATGATGCGTAAGTTAGATACTAATGATTTCGAGACAGCCAATGTTGAATATATGGAGTTCTGGCTACTTGATCCTTTTATCTATACCTCTTTGCAAGACGACGCGTCAAAATATGGAGGCGACCTCTATATCAATTTAGGAGAAATCAGCGAAGACATTCTGCGCGATGGCAAGAAGTTCTACGAAAGTGGTATGCCTGTTGACGGGACTGCTTCCTATACTGAAACTCAATGGGGACGTGTTCCCAATCAGACGACTCAAACTTATGCTTTTGCTACTACCAGTGGTGCTCGTGCTAAGCAGGATGTGGGACTGAACGGCTTAACGGATGAAGAAGAGCGTGTTTTCCCGACTTATTCAAATTTTCTCAATAGTGTCAATGTTACGGATAGTGTTCGTCAAGCATGGACGGCAGACCCTGCCAACGATAACTATCATTACTTCCGAGGTCGTGATTTAGACGATCGCCAAGCATCTATCTTAGAGCGATATAAACGTATCAATATGCCGCAGGGTAATTCACCAGATAGTGAACAACAGACGGAAGGATATGATTCTTCGTATAAAACCTATCCAGATGTAGAGGACATTAACCAAGACTACACGTTGAACGAGTACGAACGCTATTATGAATACAAGGTGAGTATCCGTCCAGAAGACATGGTGCTGGGACAGAATAACATTACAGACATACGCGAAACTGCCGTCACCCTGCGTAACGGAGCCCGAGAAACAGTAAAGTGGTATCAGTTCCGTATTCCATTGTCGCAATACACCCGCAAGGAGGGCAGTATTACAGACTTTACCAGCATTCGTTTTATGCGTATGTTCTTGACGGATTTTGAGAAGCCTATTGTGTTGCGTTTTGGCTCTTTAGATTTGGTGCGTGGCGATTGGCGTGTTTATACTCAGCCGCTGTCTACAGGCAGTAACAGCGGTACACTTGAGGTGAGTGCAGTCAATATTGAGGAGAACAACGATAAACGGCCAGTCAATTATGTATTGCCTCCAGGTATTACTCGCGTTACAGACCCTTCGCAGCCACAGTTGACGGAGGCTAATGAGCAGGCCTTATGCATGGTGGTGAAGAACCTCTCGAAAGGTGAGGCTAAGGCTGTCTATCGTAATACTACGCTCGACCTGCGTCAATACAAGCATCTGCAGATGTTTGTTCATGCTAATTATCTGGTGAATAATGCCACAGCGCTGGAAGACGATCAGTTAGCTGTATTCATCCGTTTGGGTAGTGATTATAAAAATAACTACTATGAATATGAGATACCGCTAAAACTTACTCCAGAACGTAATGACTATAATAAATATAATGTCAATGACTGTCGTGCTGTATGGCCGCAGGCTAATATGCTGGATGTAGACCTAAGTATCTTCACTAACATTAAAAAGGCTCGTAATAAGGCACGGGCTTTGGGTACAGCCAGCTATACGATGGAGTATTCGGATTATGACCCCAGTCATTTGAACAATAAAGTCACTATTATGGGTAATCCTACGTTGGGAGAAGTGAAGACCATGATGATAGGTGTACGCAATTTGTCAGGAGGTATTAAGTCTGGAGAGGTGTGGGTTAATGAGTTACGCCTGCAAGATGCCATCAATAAGGGTGGATGGGCTGCTTCTGGAGCAATGAATGTACAACTGTCTGACGTAGGAGCTGTCAATGTATCGGGTAAGATAATGACACAAGGTTTCGGAGGTCTGGAGGATGGAATCATGCAACGTTCGACAGATGATTATAAAACGTATTCTGTGACAACTAATGTCGAACTTGGTAAGTTCTTCCCTGATAAGCTAAAGGTGACGGCACCGTTGTACTATTCGGTTACTAAGGAAATAACCACACCCAAATATAATCCGTTGGATACGGATATGGAATTAGAAGATGCTTTGGAGAGTGCGGCCAATAAGCAGGAACGTGATTCTATCGAGAGTATTGCAGTTACTAAGGTTACCTCAACCAACTTTTCTATCTCCAATGCCCGTGTCGGTATTAGGACTAAGCGTCACCCTATGCCCTATGACCCTGCTAATTTTGCATTCTCTTATAGTTATTCGCACCGCTATACAACAGGTAGTACTACTATCTATGAGAAAGAAAATGAATGGCGAGCTGCCTTAAATTATAGCTATACCCCTGTTTATAAATCTTGGGAGCCTTTTAAGAACTCAAAGAGCAAGTCGAAGTGGATGGCACTACCTAAAGCTTTTGGGCTGAATTGGTTGCCCCAGAATATTACGATTAACTCGGAAATACAGCGCGTGTATCAAGAGTTACAGGAACGTGACCTTGATGACTTGGGTGGCTCCCAACTGCCGAGCACATGGAGTTCGACTTTCATTTGGAATCGTGAATTCTCTATGCGTTGGGACCTCACAAAGAACCTGCACATGAACTTCCAGTCTGGGACGCAGGCAGAAATAGAGGAACCTTACAGTGACAAGCCCATCAACAAAGACTTATATCCAGACCGCTACTCGGCGTGGAAAGATTCTGTATGGACCAGCATCAAGCACTTTGGACGGCCTTTGGATTATCGCCAGAACTTTACGGCATCCTACCAGTTGCCCCTAAACAAACTTCCCATCTTCGATTGGATAAATGCTGATGCTAATTACACGGGTACATATAACTGGCGAAGGGGAACTGAGTTAGAGGATGGTACATCGACGGGTAACATCATTAGCAACAATCGACAAATCAATATCAATGGAACGCTGAATATGGAAACGCTCTACAACCACTCTCCGTTCTTGAGAAAAGTTAACGAGCGCTTTAAGAAAGCTATCCCTAAAACACCACCGAAGAAACCTACTACCCAGAAAGGGAACACAGTTGATGGTAAAGGTGGAAAGAAAGAGGAGGAGTCCAAGCTACCTAAGAACAAGAATAGTTTCGAGAAGGAGTTGTCGCTGGTGCCCGACTCTACATTTGTTATCAGCCACAATAAAAAGACAAAGCGGCTTATGGTCTCTGCACGAACTAAAGATGGAAAGAGTTATCCGATAAAATATAAAGCGATTGACCAAAATAGAATCCGCATTAAAGGAATGGACAGCGTGGATGTGAAGGTGACGGTCACTGCCAAACCACCTTTGGAGAATGAGTGGTGGTATAAGCCTGCCCAAAGTGCTGCACGTTTGCTGATGATGGTACGTTCTATCGGATTCAGCTATCGTAATCAGTACTCTATGTCTATCTCGAACTTTATGCCAGAAATTGGTGATGCCTTTGGCCAGCGAACGGGCGGTGTGATGGCACCAGGCCTGGGCTTTGCTTTTGGTCTGACAGGCGACTCTTTCTTACAGAAAGCTAAGGAGAATGGATGGCTCTATAGCGACAGTACGGCAACACCTGCTGCTACCAGCCGAACTGTCGACCTGCAATTGAGAGCTACGTTAGAGCCTGTACGTGACTTGAAGATAGATTTAAATGCGTCACGGACACAGACTCAGTCGCACAGTATTCACTATATTTATAATAGTATGCCGTCTACAGAGAGTGGAACATTCAATATGACGACCATCTCTATCTCGTCTTCACTTCAAAAGATGGGTGACGCTAACAACGGATATCCTTCGGCTGTCTTCGACAAGTTCTGCGATGCTCTGCCTCGTTTCCAACAGATGGCGCAGGCACACTACGGTACGGAGGTGGGCATGTATAGCGGTGCTGTCATGATACCAGCCTTCCTCGATACTTATACAGGAAGCGGCGGGGGAAGTCTTGACCTAATCCCCAAACTCACCCGTATGCTGCCTAACTGGACAGTGCGCTATTCTGGCTTGTCCAAACTGAAATGGTTTAACGAGCATTTCAAGTCTGTCAACATCAATCATGGTTACAAGAGTATCTTCGCTTTAGGTAGTTATACCAGCAGCAGTGAGACGAGTTCGCTATTAGGATGGAATGTACCGACCGTCAGCATCAACGAGACTTTCGCTCCTCTGATTGGTACAGACCTCACTTTTTTGAATAATCTCACCGTCAAGGCGGAGTATCGACGTACACGTGTTCTGAATCTGTCAATGACGAGCATCCAGATTAACGAGAGCCGTTCAAACGATATTGTGATAGGTTTTGGTTATAAGATTAGCGATTTCCAACTCTTTGGCAGAAGTACGTCGCGCAAGATTAAAAAAGCCCAGCGTGGCGGCGGCAATGCCAAGAATAATCAGACTAACAATCAAAACAACACTTCTACTGCCAATAATAGAAAGACAGGAGTAAACCACGACCTAAATCTTCGTCTGGACATCTCCTTCCGTGACCAAGCGGCTATCACGCGTGATATTGCCAGCCGCACGTCTGCTGCCAGCAGTGGAAATTCGGCTGTCAAACTCTCATTCATGGCCGACTACACCCTTTCGCGCCTGCTGACACTTTCTGCCTATTACGAACGACAGAGCAACGAGCCTTTGCTTTCCAGTAGTAGCTACCCCACTACGACGCATGACTTCGGTCTAAGCATGAAATTCTCTCTAACCAGATAAATGTTTTCCCCCTTAGAAAAAAGTCATTTCTAAGGGGGAAAATAATAGTAAAATTATTTCTTATCGTAAGCGTGCTGCGGATAGTCAGTGGTGAAGTGCAGACCTCTACACTCTTTACGCTCCAGTGCCCAGCGGGTGATAAGGTAGCCCACGTTAATCATGTTGCGTAATTCGCAAATATCGCGATTGGCCTTGACACGTTTAAAGAGGCGTTCTGTCTCCTCGTAGAGCATGTCTAAGCGGTCCCAAGCCCTATGTAGGCGAAGGTCAGAGCGTACAATACCGACGTAATTGGACATGATTTGGTTGACCTCCTTAACGCTTTGGGTGATGAGTACTTTCTCCTCGTTGGTCATTGTGCCCTCATCATTCCACTCCGATACTTGGTCGTTGAAGTCATATAGGTCGACGTGCTCTATTGAGTGGCGGGCGGCTGTCTCAGCATATACCACAGCCTCTATAAGAGAGTTCGAGGCCAAACGATTGCCTCCGTGCAGTCCTGTGCAAGAACATTCGCCAAGAGCATAGAGTCGCTTGATGCTTGACTCGCCGTTGAGGTCTACCTTGATGCCGCCGCACATATAATGGGCAGCGGGACGAACGGGGATGTAGTCTTTGGTAATGTCTATACCTATTGAGAGGCATTTCTGATAGATGTTGGGGAAGTGATGGCGCGTCTCCTCGGGGTCTTTATGGGTAACGTCCAAACAAACATGATCCAGACCGTGAATCTTCATTTCCTTGTCAATGGCTCGGGCCACGATGTCGCGTGGAGCTAACGACAGCCGTTCGTCGTATTTCTCCATGAATGTTTCGCCGTTAGGCAACTTTAGCACGCCTCCATAGCCGCGCATAGCCTCCGTAATGAGAAATGCAGGGTGTGTCTCCTGTGGATTGTGCAATACGGTTGGATGGAACTGGACGAACTCCATATCAGCTACCGTTCCTTTGGCACGATAGACCATCGCTATGCCGTCGCCTGTGGCAATGACAGGATTGGAGGTGGTCAGATAGACAGCACCGCAACCACCCGTACACATCACCGTACATTTGGCCAAATAGGTGTCTACTCTTGCCCCTTGTCCTTCGTTTCCAGCCTCCTCGTTGAGTACGTAGGCACCATAGCACTGAATATTTGGCGAACGACGTGTGACGCGCACTCCCATGTGGTGCTGAGTAATTATCTCTACGGCAAAGTGGTGTTCCTTGACCTCAATGTCGGGACAGGCTCTAACGGCAGCCATCAGCCCGCGCTGTATCTCGGCGCCTGTGTCGTCGGCATGATGCAGGATTCGGAATTCGGAGTGGCCGCCCTCACGATGGAGGTCAAACTGGTTGCCTTCCTTTTTGTCGAAATTAACGCCCCATTGTACAAGTTCTTGAATCTGCTCAGGAGCCATACGTACTACCTGTTCGACGGCCTGTTGGTCGCTGATATAATCGCCAGCAATGAGGGTGTCGGCTATGTGTTTGTCAAATGTGTCAACTTTCAGATTGGTCACAGAGGCAATGCCACCCTGCGCAAATGCCGTGTTGGCCTCGTCGAGCGACGTCTTGCAAATCATACATATCTTGCCCTTCTTGGCACGGGCCACCTTGAGGGCGTAACTCATGCCGGCTACGCCAGCACCGATAATGAGGAAATCGTATTTGTAAACCATGCTCTTTCGTTAAACGCCACAAAGGTAGAAAATATTTATGAAATACGAATTGTGAAATACGAATTATTTTCGTAAATTTGCAGACGCAATGAAGAAATACTTGTTAATACTGCTTTCCCTTGGTGCTTCTGCCATTGTTCTGGCACAGGATAGCTTGTGTATTAAACTTGACTCGCTGCTGATGGCTCCCATGTTTGACACCTCGCAGGTGGGAATGATGGTTTACGACTTGACGGATGACAAGGTGCTCTTTGAACGAAATGCCCGACAGACCATGCGGCCAGCATCTACCATGAAGTTGCTAACTGCTGCTACGGCATTAGACCATCTTGGGAGCAACTATCAGTTGCAGACGCGTCTTTTTTATACAGGAATAATAGAAAACGGCAAACTGACGGGCGATATATATTGTGTGGGAGGTTTCGACCCTATGGTAAGCCGCGATGACATCAGGGCTTTTGCTGAGGATATACACCAGTTGGGTGTTGATACCTTGCAAGGAGGAATTTACGCAGACCTTTCTATGAAAGAGCCTCTGGATTATGGAGAAGGCTGGTGCTGGGACGATAAGAACCCTAAACTGACACCTCTGTCCGTAGGTCGGGACGACAACTTTATTGAGCGGTTGATGCAAGCCATGCTGCTTGACAGCATTGTTTTTCAGCAAGTGCAGATTGGCGAGCGCGTTTGTCCAGCAGAAGCCACTTTTTTGTCGACTCGTAGCCACAGCATTGATCAAGTGCTGCTACGCATGATGAAAAAAAGCGACAACTTCTATGCTGAGGCTTTGTTCTATCAGATTGCAAAAGCAATCTCTGGTCGTCGGACGGCAACGGCGGACGATGCACGGACAGCTATGCGATACTTGATACGCAGAATAGGATTAAACGACAACCTATATCGTTTCGCCGATGGTTGCGGACTCTCACTCTATAATTATCTGAGTGCTGAGATGGAAACCATGCTGCTACGCTTTGTCTGGCGCAATAACTACATCTATAGTCACTTGTATCCTACACTGCCTATAGCAGGCGTTGACGGAACGCTGGAGAAACGCATGAACAAGACGGCAGCTAAAGGGAATGTGCGTGCCAAGACAGGTACGCTGACTGGAATATCCTCTTTAGCGGGCTATTGTACGGCGGCTAATGGTCATCAGTTAGCTTTCTGTATCATCAATCAAGGAGTTTTGCGTGGCAAAGACGGAAGAGATTTTCAAGACCGCGTCTGCAAGTTGTTGTGCGAACCCTGGGAGACAATGACGGAGGAATGAACCTTATCCCAATTGTGTTGTTATGACTTTTGCCAACACCATATTACATTGGTTCCTTAAAAACGGACGCGACTTGCCTTGGAGGGCTACGCGCAATCCGTATGCAATATGGTTGTCGGAGGTAATATTGCAGCAGACGCGCATTGAGCAGGGACGCCCTTATTGGGAACGTTTCATGCAACGTTGGCCGCAGGTGGAAGATTTGGCGGAAGCCTCTGAGGACGAGGTGTTGCGTGAATGGCAGGGACTTGGCTATTATAGTCGGGCTCGCAATCTGCATACGGCGGCTAAGCAGATTGTCGCCAATGGCGGCTTTCCCACGACGATGAAGGGTATTCGCGCTTTGAAAGGTGTAGGCGACTATACAGCAGCCGCTATCGGTAGTTTTGCTTTCGGGCTGCCTGTTGCTGTAGTTGACGGCAATGTGTATCGCGTACTCAGTCGTCATTTTGGTATTGAAACACCCATCAACACTACTAAGGGTAAAAAGGAGTTTGCGGCTTTGGCACAAGACCTCATTTCCAGCCTGTCTGCTCAAAATGGCTCTTCTGCCCTTTCTGTCCATTCTGCAATCTCTGACTATAATCAAGGCATGATGGATTTTGGTGCGATGCTATGTACTCCACATTCTCCCTCCTGTCCTTCTTGTCCATTAGTGGAAACTTGCGTTGCATTACGCGAGGGTAGGGTAGCAGACCTACCCGTTAAGCAGAGGTCACTAAAGGTCAAGGAGCGCTACCTTACTTATATATATATAAGGTGTAAGGGTTGTACGGCTATCCGTCGCCGGCCTGCTGGTGACATTTGGCAAGGACTCTATGAACTTTGGCTCACCGATACTGTTCCACAGGGAGCAACCCTATTGTTCCACCGAGTGAAGCACGTACTGACGCATCGTATACTCTATGCCGACTTCTGGCTATGGGAGACCGAAGAACGCCCGCCGTTGCCTGCGGACTATTTCTGGATAGCGGAGGGTGATATTGAGAAGTACGGCGTTCCGCGCCTTGTTGAAATACTGATAGAAAACATTCATACGTAGCAAATACGCATATTCAATGGATAAAGTCAATATCGCCATTTTTGTGTCGGGAAGCGGCACGAACTGTGAGAACCTTATTCGCTACTTCAAAGATAGCGATAAAGTCTGCTGTGCTTTGGTGGTCAGCAATAAAGCCGATGCTTATGGGTTGGTTCGTGCAGAACGCTTGGGGGTGCCGACGGCTGTCACTTCCAAAGTACAGTTGAACGATGAGCAGGTAATGATGCCCTTGTTGCGTCAGTATAATATTGACTTCATCGTATTAGCAGGTTTTCTACCCCTTATTCCTAACTTCCTTATCGATGCTTATCCGCGTCGCATTGTCAATCTGCATCCAGCATTACTCCCCAAGTATGGCGGAAAAGGCATGTGGGGGCATCATGTACACGAGGCTGTTAAAGAGGCAGGAGAAACGGAGACGGGAATGACAGTTCATTACGTTACTCCCGTTTGTGATAGTGGAGAGATTATCGCACAGTATCGTGTTGCACTATTGCCCACCGATACTGTTAGCGATATTGCAGAGAAAGAACATCTGTTGGAAATACAGTACTTCCCGCTTATAATAGAGCAGGTTATTTCACAAATTTTCTGTCGCTGAGAGTAAGTCAGTACCCCGCTTCTGACGAGACCTATTCTCGTTGCCCTTGAGGCCTATCCTCACGAGGCGTGAGGCCTATTCTCGTCCGATGCGAGCCCTTGCCTCTAACTCAACAGTTATCATTTACATAAAGTTTGCCTAATAGCCTAAGTTCTCGCTTACGAGTATGACGATGATACGGCCTGGCTTGCTGGAGTTGCGCAGGAAATGAATGTAATTGCAAATACTCTGTGGTGAGTTGCAGTTGTGGCACTGACCGTCAGCCTGACAAGGTGTCTGGATATTGAAACGGGCGGCATTGATGGGTGAGGCGGTGCTCCGAGCTCGCTTCAAGGCAGACTTGACATCTTGAGCTACCTTATTCATACCAATGACGAAGATGACGTGCTTAGGCCCCCACGTAATAGCGGCTACACGATTGCCGTTGCCATCAATATTGACAAGGACTCCGTCTTCTGAGATTGCATTGGCGCTGCTGAGGTAGTAGTCAGCACTAAAGGCCCGCAGATACATTTGCTGTTTCTCCTCGTCTGACTCTACGGAGTCGCGGTCCCATACGTTGAGATTGCCGCGATTTCTTAGCATTTCTGGGATGTTCATATCACGGACAGTCATTGTACCGCCCCACGTTACACTTGCACCGTCGGGTATTAGCTCACTGACTTTGCTGGCTGCCTCCTTAGCCGTAGCACAATAGAAAGCGGTGAAGTGACGGCGCTCTAAGTTCTTCACCATCCGTGTGCCTAATTGTTGGTTGCGTTTCTCAATAGGTGTCATATTGCTTGTCTATTTGTTTTGTTAGGCTGCAAAGATAGTCATTTTTCTTTTGATAGCGTCAAGGTGGCAAGAGAAATGTGCTATTTTGTGTGGGGGATAGATTGTTATTAAATACTAAATGTAGAAGATTACTTTGCAGTTTCGTGGAAATAGTCTACCTTTGCATGAGTTTTCAGAAGTTAATAAGTAAAGGATATATGGACAAGAGAATCGTTGCATTGTTTGTTGCCGCCATTGTGGTGCAGACTGTTTGGAGCCAGCGGGTGCTGAGCCTCGATAGCTGCAGGACTATGGCGCTTCGTAACAACAAACAGATGAGCGTGTCGCAGGTAAAACAGAAGATGGCCAGCAATCTTAGGAAGTCGGCCCGTACCCAATATCTTCCCCGTGTCAGTGCGGTGGGAGGCTATCTGTACACCAGCCGCGAACTCTCCATCCTCTCCGATGAACAGAAGGATGGACTGAACCGCATAGGCTCTTTGATAGGCAATGTTTTGCAGCCATTGCGTCCTGTCATCAGTCAAGGTAGCCAGCAGTTGATAGATGCCTTTGAGACGGATACTCGTCACACGTTGGCGGCTGGTATTGTGGTGACACAACCCGTATTTATGGGTGGAGCCATTATGGCGGCGAACAAGTTGGCGGGTATCAACGAACAATTTGAAGATAATTCTGCTGAGGTGCAGCGTCAGGCGACGTTATACCAAATAGAGCAGACTTACTGGCAAGTGGTGTCGTTGCGTCATAAGCAAAAGTTAGCACAAGGCTATCTGGATTTGGTGAAAAAGTTAGACGGCGATGTTCAAAAGATGATTCGTGAGGGTGTGGCCACCCGTAGTGAGGGACTGAGCGTTAGTGTAAAGGTGAATGAGGCCGAGATGACGCTAATGCAGGTAGAGGATGGCCTGTCTTTGTCGCGTATGTTGCTTTGCCAACTTTGTGGTTTACCTGTCAGCGAGCAAGTGATATTGGCTGATGAAGACGAGGATAGCATAGCCGCACATGCTGGTATCTCTGCAATATGTGAAGAGGCTGGTGTGGCTGTCGCCACAGAAAATCGCCCAGAACTCAAGATGCTACAAAATGCGGTGGATATGAGCAAGCAGACTACCAACATTCTGAAAGCAGGCAACCTGCCTCAAGTGCTACTTATGGGTGGCTGGGCTGGCATGAATCCTAATCTGTACAATGGTTTTGAGCACAAGTTTAAGGGTGCTTGGAATGTAGGTGTCTTGGTGAGAGTTCCCCTGTGGAACTGGGGAGACGTGATGTATAAGGTGCGTGCCGCCAAAGGAGCCACTACTATTGCCGAATTGGAGATGGAGGAAATTCGCGAGAAGATAGAACTGCAAGTCAGCCAGAGCGAGTTTCATGTGAATGAGGCTGTCAAAAAGTTGGAACAGGCTTGGGCTGGCATTGAACGGGCGGAGGAGAACCTGCGCACTGCTAATCTGGGCTTTAGTGAAGGGGTCATCTCCTCTACTACGGTAATGGAGGCTCAGACAGCATGGTTGCAGGCGCGGTCGCAATTGATAGATGCAGAAATAGATGTTAAACTCAGTCAGGTGAATCTGCAAAAGGCCTTAGGGACCCTGCAATAGGAGAAACAGATAGTAATAGAATAATAATATAGGTTATATCAAGATGTCAGCAAAAACACAACATAACAATATCCTGCTTGCCATCATCGGTTTTG
>JAFLSF010000016.1 GCA_022511045.1 Prevotella sp. | reverse complement strand
ATTCTGTATTCTGTATCCATTTCGGAGAATTGCGAGTGTAAAGAAAATTTCCATTGAAACGACTCAATTTCTGGAACTGCTGCTTATGCAGAAGATTAGAATAACAGTGGAAAACTTTGGACTCGCTATGCTGTTGGCGTTTCTAACTTAGAGGCAACTTTTTATTATGTCTTTGTGATTTTAGCGATAAGAGAGATAGAGGTAGTTGGTCTGGGCGGGATATTCGGCGGCTAAAGTGTCTATCTGGCTGACGGTAGGCTCGACGCCTAACTCTTTGCGCCACTGGCGGATGGTGAGTCCTGCCTGCTCCATATTCATTGTTCTCTCGAGTCCTAACGCACGTGCTATTTGGAAATCAGAGAAACCGTAATCCTTAGCTTTGCGCAATAGTTGTACGAATTCTGGTACTTCGAGATACTCCAATAGTTCCGTGTACTCCATGAAGTCAGCAAATTCGGAGAACTGAGAGAATTGTCGTAGGTGCAGGTTAATATCCACGATGTGCTGCAACTTCTGTAGGAACCAGCGGTCAATCTTGGTCAGTTGGTGAATCTGCTCTACGCTATAGCCCATCGTCAATGCTTTGGAGACGACGAAGATGCGGCTGTCTGTGGCGTGTTGCAGGGCCTCGCTGACGTCGGAACAGGAGAATTGCTTGTTGCCCACAAATCCGTGCATTCCTTGTCCTATCATGCGTAGTCCTTTCTGGATGGCTTCCTCGAAGGTACGCCCAATAGCCATTACCTCGCCAACACTTTTCATAGAGGAGCCCAACTGATGGCTCACACCTTGGAACTTGGATAGGTCCCAGCGCGGAATCTTGCATACCACGTAGTCGAGAGCTGGTTCGAAGAAGGCTGGCGTACTCTTTGTAACGGTATTTGTCAAGTCGAAAAGCCCGTAGCCTAATCCTAACTTGGCTGCGACAAAGGCCAAAGGATAGCCTGTGGCTTTGGAAGCTAATGCTGAGGAACGGGAGAGGCGAGCATTGACCTCAATGACGCGATAGTCCTCTGACTGAGGATCAAGGGCGTATTGTACGTTACATTCGCCGACAATGCCAATATGACGGATAATCTTGATGGCCAGCGCACGTAATTTATGATACTCGGCATTTGACAGCGTTTGTGAGGGAGCCACTACGATGCTTTCGCCAGTATGGATGCCCAAGGGGTCGAAGTTCTCCATATTACAAACCGTGATGCAGTTGTCAAAACGGTCGCGCACCACTTCGTACTCTATCTCCTTCCATCCTTTCAGCGACTTCTCTACCAATACCTGCGGCGAGAATGAGAAAGCCTCCTCAGCTTGTCGCTCCAGTTCTTGTTCGTTGTCACAAAACCCAGAGCCCAATCCGCCCAAAGCATAAGCGGCTCGTAAAATGACAGGGAACCCTAAATCAGCAGCAGCATTCCGCACTTGCTCAATGTTGTTACATGCCTGACTCTTGATAGTCTTGACACCAATCTCGTCCAGTCGGCAGATGAAGCGATCACGATCTTCGGTATCAATAATGGCTTCGACGGGAGTTCCCAGCACTTGTACGTTATACTGCTTGAGCACTCCGCTTTGATGCAACGCTACGCCACAATTCAGTGCCGTTTGTCCGCCAAATGACAGCATAATGCCATCAGGACGCTCTTTTTTGATGATGCGCTCTACGAAATGTGGCTCTACAGGTTGGAAATATACCTTATCAGCAATGCCGGCAGATGTCTGTACCGTAGCAATGTTGGGATTGATGAGAACAGTCTTGATACCTTCCTCCTTCAAAGCTTTCAGTGCTTGTGAGCCGCTATAGTCAAATTCTCCTGCCTGACCAATTTTCAACGCACCGCTGCCTAAAAGTAATACCTTCTGGATAGCCCGTTTTGGGGAATGGGCGACGTCGGAAACGGAGTCTGCAACTTGATTCCACAAACCTTGTGCATCAGTTCCTTTTAGTAATTCGGAAAACTCGTCAAAAAGGAACTTTGTGTCTACGGGCCCCGAACAGGCTTCTGGATGGAATTGGGCCGAGAACCAAGGGAAGATCTTATGGCGAATACCCTCGTTAGAACCATCGTTCATGTTTATGAATAGCGGTTGCCATTCGGCAGGTAGTGTTGCTGTATCTACGGCATAGCCATGATTCTGTGAGGTGATGAAACACAGATTGGTGCCAATGTGGCGTACTGGCTGGTTGTGGCTGCGATGTCCGTATTTTAGCTTATAAGTCTTGGCACCAGCAGCCTTTGCTAATAATTGGTTACCAAGACAGATGCCCATACAAGGTCGCACTTTTACTGTTTCGTTGCGTGTAGCCTTTTCCGCTTCTATGCTGAGAAAACGACGAATATGTTGGACGGTCGCTTCGCAAATGTCTGGGTCTCCAGGCCCATTGGCTAAAAAGAGCCCATCGAAGTCTATTTGATTGAAGTCGTAATTCCAAGGAACACGCACCACTTCTATACCACGTTTGAGCAAGCAACGAATAATGTTTGCCTTGACGCCGCAGTCGACAAGTACCACTCTTGCGATAGGTGCTTCACCCTCTGGTTTATAGATGACCACCTCTTTGCAACTGACTTGTTCCACCCAGTTAGTACTGCTATAGTCTGTTGCCGTATGTTGTATTGTTGTGTCAGTTCCTTCTGTCACGATACGCCCAGTCATCACTCCATGTTCTCGGAGTAGCATAGTCAGCCGGCGGGTATCAATGCCTGTTAAGGCGGGCACTCGCTCTCGCTGTAGCCATTGAGCCAATGACTCGTTAGCGCTCCAATGAGAAAATGATGTGCTGTAGTCGGCCACGATGAGTGCTTTGGCATGAATACGCTCGCTTTCCATCAAGGTTGGGAGTCCGCTGTCTCCTAACTTGGTAGAGGGAACACCATAATTGCCTACCAACGGATAAGTCATCACCAATATCTGCCCTGCATAACTGGGATCTGTGAGGCTCTCAGGATAGCCCGTCATAGCAGTATTGAAGACTACCTCTCCTGATACATTCATGTCATAGCCGAACGACCAGCCATCAAAGCGACTACCATCATCAAGTATAAGTGCTGCCTGTTTCATATATCTTGGTTTATAATTATATTTTTAAAACTTGTTCTGCGTAGTTGACAAAAGCTTGGTTGACCAGTCGGATGCCACCAGGAGTAGGGTAGTGACCAGTAAAATACCAGTCGCCACGATGATTGGGGCAAGCTTGGTGCAGGCCATCAATACTTTGAAACACCAACTCTATAGGAGCCTGCATGTCGTCTGGAGAAAGCATTTCGACAATCTTCTGGCTAATTTGCTCAACGGTGAAAGGAGCGTAGATGCGTCGGACGTAATTCTCTGGTGAAGACTGCTTTGACTCACAATAAATTTTGCAAGCATGATAGGTCTCACTAATTAAGTGTTCAATATTCTGTTCCTTGATAAGAGCGATAGCAGCACGGAAAGCACAAAGTTCTTCAAGGCGAGCCATATCTATGCCATAATAATCGGGATAGCGAATCTGAGGTGAGGAACTGACCATAACAATCTTTTTGGGGTGCAGGCGGTCAAGAATTTTGAAGATGCTTTCGCGGAGAGTTGTACCTCGCACGATACTATCGTCAATAATGACGAGGTTATCCTTATTGGGTTCAAGACTACCGTAACTGATGTCGTAAACATGGGCCGCAAGGTCGCTTCGTTCTGTTCCCTCAGTGATGAAAGTACGCAGTTTGATATCTTTCCATACTACCTTTTCCGTACGTATTTCGCGACTCACTTGGCGAAAACTGTCCGTCATTCCGTAAAACGCCACCTCTGCAGTATTAGGAATATAAGAGAATACGGTATGGGCAATATCGCCGTCAATAGCCTTCATGATAGGCGGCATCAATTGTTCGCCCAAACGCTTTCGCTCTTGGTAGATGTCGCGGTCGGAACCTCGGCTAAAATAGATGCGCTCAAACGAACAGGCACTCAAAGTTTGCTGTGGCAATATCTGTTGCAGGCTGCTCTCACCGCCGCTAGAGATAATAAGTGACTGACCAGGTTGTAACTCATGAATATCGTCTGTGTTGAGGTCAAAGGTGGTCTGAATAACAGGACGCTCGCTGGCCAGCACCACTATTTCTTCGTCTTGGTAGTAGTAGGCGGGTCGTATGCCCCAAGGGTCGCGTATAGCAAACATCTCGCCAGAGCCTGTCAAACCACACATAACATAACCACCGTCGAAATGGGGCATAGTGGTACGTAGCACATTGGCGATGCAAAGATGACTATCGATATAGTGAGTAATATCTATTCCTTGTAATCCTTGCTCCTTGGCTTCGATGAAAAGTCGTTCAACTTCACGGTCTAATCGGTGACCCATCAGTTCGAGGGTGATATAAGAATCACCAAAGATGCGAGGCGATTGTCCCTGACTTGTAAGGAAAGAAAATACTTCGTCAATGTTGGTCATATTGAAGTTTCCACAAAGACAAAGGTTCTTTGCGCGCCAGTTGTTTCTCCGTAGGAATGGATGGACAAATTGCAATCCGTGCTTACCTGTAGTGGAGTAGCGGAGATGTCCCATTAAAAGTTGACCATCAAAAGAGCTATTAGCCTTCTTGAAAATCTCGGTGATAGCATCCTTTCCCTCTGCCCGCTCACGAAACATATACTCTGTTCCAGCTGGCGCATCCAGGTGGACGCAGGCTATACCAGCTCCTTCCTGGCCACGATTATGTTGTTTCTCCATCATCAGATAGAGCTTGTTTAGGCCGTAGCGCTCTGAACCATACTTCTGCTTATAATACTCAAGCGGTTTCAAAAGGCGAATCAGGGCTACGCCACATTCATGCTTTAACTGCTCCATAATAACGGTTTATTATTTATTACTGGTACACGCTTCAATGAAACTCATGAAAAGGGGATGGGGGTGCAGTACGGTGGAAGAATACTCGGGATGGAACTGTGTGCCAATGTACCAACGGTGGTGGGGAATTTCAACGATTTCTACCAGATTGGCAGATGGGTTGATGCCTACACACTGCATACCAGCAGATTGGAACTCCTCTTGATAGTAGTTGTTGAATTCATAGCGGTGTCGGTGTCGCTCCTTGATGAGTGTCTCTTGACCGTAGGCCTGCCAAGTATGACTACCCTTTATTAGCTCACAATCGTAGGCCCCCAACCGCATTGTTCCTCCCATTTGTCTGATACTTTTCTGCTCTTCCATCAAATCAATGACATATTGCGGGAGGTCAGTAGTGTTTGTTGGAGTTTCAGCAAATTCAGCACTGTTGGCGTTTTGATAACCCAACACATTTCTGGCGAACTCAATGACCATCATTTGCATACCAAGACAGATACCAAAAGTGGGGATGTTATGGACTCGCCCATATTCGGCTGCGAGAATTTTGCCCTCAGTGCCGCGAACGCCGAATCCTGGACAAATGACAATACCCGCCATTCCGCTGAGCTGTTCGGTTATGTCCTTGCGACTTAGATGTTCGCTATTGATAAAGTGTGTTTGCACTTTTCTGTTATGATATGTTCCCGCATGAGCCAAACTTTCAAGAATACTTTTGTAGGCATCTTGTAAGTCATATTTGCCCACTAAAGCAATGTGTGTTATCTCCGTAGCCTGCTTCCTGCGCTCTAAGAAGTCGCGCCAAGGGCCCAGCTCTGGATTAGGTCCGGGCTTGACTCCCAACTTCTTTAAGCAGATACTATCCAATCCTTGTTGCTGCATATTTACAGGCACTTCGTAGATGCTGGGCAAGTCTTGGCTCTGAATGACGGCTTCCGTGTCAACATTGCAGAAGTGAGCCACTTTCCGACGTAGCTCGTCGCTCAAATGATGCTCCGTGCGAAGCACTAAGACTTCTGGTTGTATGCCCAGTCCTTGTAATTGCTTGACGCTGGTCTGCGTCGGCTTTGTCTTCAGTTCCCCCGCTGCTGACAGATAGGGTATGTAGGTCAGATGTATGTTTAACGCCCGCGTCGGCCCCAACTCCCAACGTAATTGACGGATGGCCTCGAGGAAAGGCTGACTCTCAATATCGCCGATGGTGCCACCTATTTCTGTGATAACAAAGTCCAATTGCTGTTTGGTGGCATTGAGTAGAATACGCCGTTTAATCTCATCCGTAATGTGCGGTACCACTTGAATAGTCTTGCCAAGATAGTCGCCCTTCCGTTCGCGCTCTATGACACTGAGGTAGATACGTCCTGTGGTAACACTATTGTTGCTGGTGGTCTCAATACCAGTAAAACGTTCGTAATGCCCCAAATCAAGGTCAGTCTCCTGCCCGTCAGCAGTTACATAACATTCACCGTGCTCATAAGGATTGAGGGTTCCTGGGTCAATGTTGATGTAGGGGTCGAACTTCTGGATGGTAATACTATATCCGCGCGCCATCAAGAGTTTTCCGAGTGATGCCGAGATAATTCCCTTTCCTAATGATGATGCTACGCCGCCTGTGATGAAAATATATTTCGTTTCCATATATGTGTTGATGTTTAGTTTCGCGTACAAAGGTATTATATTCCACGCAGAAAAATACTTATAATTGATATTCCTAATGTTAAAAATCTCCAAAAGTTACATAGTGTAACACTTGTGTCTTGTCTGTTTGTTAGTCCGCAAGAATATCTACAGTCGTATCTTACGAAACGTAAGTTTGCGACAAAAAGGCAGGAAAATATTGAGGCCTATTCTCAATGACGACGAGAATGGCTCTCAACAGTCACGAGGAGGGCTCTCAATAATGACGAGGCCTATATACACGATTTATTATATTCTTTTACTATTATATATTAGTTATAGCATGATTCTCCATGCTCGTAGATGTCAAGACCTTCTTCCTCTATACGGGAACCGACGCGCAGGCCACATAATTTCTTAATGCCGAAGAAAAGTACAAAACCACATGCCGCAGCCCAAAGAACGATGCAAAGAGTACCGAAACACTCCGCTCCAAAAAATCCCCAGCCGTGCCCATAGAAAGCCCCATTGGATACTGATAGCAGTCCTGTTAGTAATGTGCCGAGGATGCCGCATACACCATGTACGGAAGAGGCACCTACAGGATCGTCAATGTGCAGTCGTCTGTCAATAAATTCAATGCTATAGACTAACGCAATACCACACAGCAGTCCGATAATGACAGCACCAAATGGCGATACGAGGTCGCAGCCAGCTGTGATGCCTACAAGGCCTGCCAGCACGCCATTGAGTGTCAGCGAGAGGGACGGTTTACCGTACTTTATCCACGTCAAAAACATTGTAGCCGTACCACCTGCTACTGCAGCAAGGTTAGTAGTTAGAAAGACATGACTAATGGCGATACGGTTTACCTCACCAGAAGCAGCCAATTGTGAGCCAGGATTAAAACCGAACCACCCCATCCATAGAATAAAGACTCCGAGGGCAGCTAATGTCATATTATGTCCAGGAATAGCGCGGCTTTTACCGTCATTGCTATATTTACCCAGACGGGGTCCAAGAGCCATAGCACCAATCAAAGCCAGCACACCTCCTACGCTATGTACTATAGCAGAGCCTGCAAAATCATGGAATATATCGCCAAAAGTAGTCATCATAAAACTATCAGCAGCATCGTTGCATAACCAGCCACCACCCCATGTCCAATGTCCCTCGATGGGATAGATAAGTAAAGAAATGAAAGCACTATAGATGAGATACGTAGAGAATTTTGTACGCTCAGCCATAGCACCACTCACAATTGTGGCGCTGGTAGCACAGAAGACAGTCTCAAAAATTAGGAAACCTTCAACGGGCAGGTCGCCCTTATAGAAGGAGAGGTAACCCCAGTTGGCTGTGCCAATAAAACCAGCACCTTCGTTGCCAAACATAAAACCAAAACCAAGAAAAAAGAACAGTAACGAGCCGAACATAAAATCGACAAAGTTCTTCATTAGGATGTTAGCTGTATTCTTAGAACGTGTGAATCCTGCTTCACACAAGGCAAAGCCTGGCTGCATCCAGAAAACCAATATGGCAGCCAATAACATCCAAACAGTATCAAGAGATAATTCAAATTCGTTCATAATCGTTTAGTTTTAATTGTTTGTTATCCTTTATTATTTTTTGTCCCTCAAGACAATATCACCATGCTCGCCTGTGCGGATGGACCACGTGTCAATCATGTCGCTAACGAAGATACGCCCATCACCAATATTGCCAGTATGAGCTACTTGCAGTATGACTTTTACTGTTGGCTCAACAAACTGGTCGCGACAGACAATGGTGAGTGCCACACGTTCTATAACATCTGTAGAATATTGTACTCCGCGATAGATGCGTTCCTCACGACTTTGTCCGATACCATGCACGTTGTGATACTCAAACCAGTCGATGTCTGATTGGAGTAGTGCTTCTTTGACATCCTCAAATTTAGTTTTACGGATAATTGCTTCAATTCTTTTCATTCCTTAAATCTAATGCCTTAATTTAATTATGTTATCCACGTGTGTAATATAGAAACGTTTCGGGTGCAAAAGTAAAACGTTCCAGATGAAAATAAAAATATTGTTTTCAGTTTGAATGTTAAAAAAGCTGTATAGTTACAATCTGTAATATTCAGAGTGTTTATTGCGATATATTGTAATGTTTAATGTTTGTTATGGTTGCAAAATGAAAGATAAATATAGAAATCAAGATAAAAAAGTAATAAAAACCTTTTTAGTTCCGATATTTTGCTTTAATTTTGCACACGAAAACTTACGAAAAGGAGATTTAACAAGTAGAAGCATGATAAAATGTAAACATATACAGAAAGAGCAGGGTCTATACCAGTCTGCTTATGAGCATGATGCTTGTGGTGTAGGAATGGTAGTCAACATTCATGGCAATAAGAGTCATCAACTGGTAGATAATGCGCTACGAGTATTGGAGAATATGCGCCATCGTGGGGCCGAGGTAAAAAAAGATGGTGATGGTGCAGGTATCATGGTGCAGATTCCGCATGAATTTATTTTGTTACAAGGTATTCCTGTGCCGGAAAAAGGAAAATACGGAACGGGTCTTGTGTTTCTCCCCAAAGAGGAAAAAGCACAGAATAATATCCTCTCCATTATGATAGAGGAGATAGAGAAAGAAAGATTACAGTTGATGCATCTTCGAACGGTGCCTACTAACCCCGACTGTCTGGGTGGAGCGGCGCTGTCTACGGAGCCAGCCATTAAGCAGATATTTATTACTGGCGTGCCAGATGAAAAGATTGAGGATTTCTCGCGTACATTATATTTAATTAGAAAAAAGATAGAGCGTCGTATTTCTCATAAAGATTTCTACATTTGTTCGCTTAGTAATACAAATATAATATACAAGGGGATGTTGTCTAGCACGCAAGTGCGACAGTATTTCCAAGATTTAACGAATCCTTATTTTACAAGCGGATTAGCATTGGTTCACTCGCGGTTTAGTACTAATACATTTCCTACATGGGCTTTGGCCCAACCATTTCATTTGTTAGCACACAATGGTGAAATCAATACAATACGTGGCAATCGGGGTTGGATGAAGGCTCGGGAGTGTGTGCTCTCGAGTGAAGTATTGGGCAGCATTAAAGATATTTCTCCTATTGTACAACCTGAAATGTCTGACTCGGCATCACTGGACAATGTGTTAGAGTTCTTTGTGATGTCGGGACTTTCGTTACCTCATGCAATGTCGGTCTTGGTGCCAGAGTCGTTCAATGATAAGAATCCTATTAGTGAGGATTTAAAGGCTTTCTATGAGTATCATTCTATTCTGATGGAGCCTTGGGATGGTCCTGCTGCATTGTTATTCTCGGATGGACGTTTTGCTGGAGGTATGCTGGACAGGAATGGCTTGCGTCCAGCTCGTTATACTATTACTAAAAATGGCATGATGGTAGTGGCCTCAGAGGTTGGGGTGATGGATTTCGATCCGATGGATATAGCAGAGAAAGGTAGACTGCAACCAGGGAAGATGCTACTTGTTGATACTCAGGAGGGGAAAATATACTACGATGGAGAGATTAAACGACAATTAGCTTCGGAGCATCCTTACCGCCAATGGCTATCAACTAATCGTATTCAGTTGGAGAAACTGAAATCAGGACGCCATATCAGCAATGCGGTTGAAGAGTTGTGGCGAAAAGAGATGATATTTGGGTATAGCGAAGAAGATATTGCGTTGACTATTATCCCTATGGCTGTTAAAGGGCAAGAGCCAACTGCTGCTATGGGTAACGATACTCCATTGGCGGTGTTGAGTGAAGGGCCACAGTTGTTTTTTAATTATTTCCGCCAGCAGTTTGCCCAAGTGACGAATCCTGCCATTGATTCTATCCGCGAGGAACTTGTAATGTCGCTGGCGGAGTATATTGGCAGGGTGGGCTCGGGTATCTTAAATCCTAACGAGACAAATTGTAAAATGGTGTGCCTACCACATCCCATTCTCAATAATACCGAGTTGGATATGCTTTGTAATATACGTTATAAAGGATTTAACACCATTAAGTTGCCCATGCTTTTTACTGATGATCTGAAAGAAGCATTAGACAAGCTATGCAAGGATGCGGAACAGGCTGTTGATGAAGGTTATAACTATATTATCTTGAGTGATAGAGATGTGGATAAAACTCACATTGCAATCCCTTCATTATTGGCTGTCTCAGCTGTGCATCATTATCTAATAAACGTAGGTAAGCGTGTGCAGACAGCACTTATTGTAGAGAGCGGTGAAATTCGAGAGACAATGCATGCTGCTCTGCTATTAGGCTATGGGGCATCTGCATTATGTCCTTATATGACCTTTGCTATCCTCGATGATCTGGTAAAACAACATAAGATACAGGAAAACTATTCTACAGCGGAAGCTAATTATATTAAGGCTGTGAAAAAGGGCTTGTTCAAGATTATGGCCAAAATGGGTATCTCAACAATTCGTAGTTATCGAGGTGCAAAGATTTTTGAGAGTATCGGGTTATCTGAGTCGCTTTTAAAGAATTATTTTGGCACTGAGGTAAGTACTATTGGGGGTATTGGATTAGAGAAGATAGCTAAAGATGCTATTGCTGTACATAAATCTGCTTTTTGTTGCGATGGTATTGCAACCAATGGGGTACAAGAACTTCTTCCTAATCAAGGTAGGTCCTATTGGCGTAAGGATGGCATTCATCATGCTTGGAATCCAGAAACAATAGTAGCTCTACAACAGGCTACCAGAATCGGCAGCTATGATAAGTTTAAGGAGTTCTCTCGTTTAGTAGACGAGAAGAGTCATCCTATTTTTATCCGTGACTTTCTGGGATGGAAGAAACATCCAATCTCAATTGATGAAGTGGAGCCTGTAGAAGACATTGTTAAGCATTTCGTGACTGGAGCCATGAGTTTTGGTGCTTTGAGTAAGGAGGCACACGAAGCTATCTGTTTGGCTATGAATAAACTTGGCACTCGAAGCAATACGGGTGAAGGTGGTGAGGATGCTGCGCGTTTTCACGAGACAGTTGATGGTATCAGTCTGAATTCAAAGATAAAACAAGTTGCTAGTGGACGCTTTGGCGTAACGACAGAATATTTGGTAAATGCCGAAGAGATACAGATAAAAGTTGCTCAAGGTGCTAAGCCTGGTGAGGGAGGACAGTTGCCTGGATTTAAAGTGGATGAGGTCATTGCAAAGACACGCCACAGTATTCCTGGTATTTCGCTTATTTCACCACCACCTCATCATGATATTTATAGTATTGAGGACCTTGCACAACTTATTTTCGATTTAAAAAATGTCAATCCTCAAGCAGCTATCTCAGTCAAGTTAGTAGCAGAAAGCGGTGTTGGAACTATTGCTACTGGTGTTGCTAAGGCTAAGGCAGACCTTATTGTTATCTCTGGTGCTGAGGGTGGAACAGGAGCATCGCCTGCTTCAAGTATGCGATTTGCTGGTATATCAGCTGAAATAGGACTTAGTGAAACACAACAGACGTTAGTTCGTAATAAATTACGTGCTGGTGTACGTTTACAAGTTGATGGCCAACTAAAAACGGGACGTGATGTAGTGTTAATGGCATTATTAGGTGCTGATGAATATGCCTTTGGTACTGCTGCACTAATAGTTTTAGGGTGTTTGATGATGCGTAAATGCAACTTAAATACCTGTCCGATGGGAGTTGCTACACAAAATCCCGAATTGCGTAAGCGTTTCCTCGGCCATTATAAATATCTCGTCAATTACTTTACATTTTTGGCTCAAGAAATTCGCGAGTATCTGGCAGAGATGGGTTTTAAGCGTTTGACTGACATAGTAGGACGTACAGAGTTGATAGAAATAAAAGAGACGATGTTAAAAGCTGGCGATTATTCCCAACTTGACTTTAGCCGTCTTTTATATAAAGAGAGTAATAATTCTGAAAATCTGCATTATTCCCATCATTCTTTGCACTCACCAGTTGTTTCTCGTCTTCTTGATGAGCAAATGATAGAGGCTTCTAAACTGGCTATTGATCGTCAAGAAGAGGTAAACCTGGACTATAGCATTAAGAATACTGACCGTGCAGTAGGTACTATGCTTTCTGGGTTAATAGCCAGACAATATGGGGGGAAAGGCTTACCAGATGCAACTATCAATGTGAAGTTCAAAGGCTCTGCAGGGCAATCGTTTGGTGCTTTTCTAATGAAAGGAATTAGTTTTAAATTGGAGGGTGATACTAACGATTATTTTTGTAAGGGTTTGAGCGGAGGTCGTGTTGCAATTTTACCTCCAACACGTAGTAATTTTGTGGCTGAGGAGAATATTATAGCAGGAAATACAGGATTGTATGGCGCAACAAGTGGTGAACTCTATATCAATGGTAAGGTGGGTGAGCGTTTTGCTGTGCGTAACTCTGGAGCTATTGCTGTTGTTGAAGGTGCTGGTGATCACTGTTGTGAGTATATGACAGGGGGACGTGTCGTTGTGTTAGGTGAGACAGGACGTAATTTTGCTGCAGGGATGTCAGGTGGAGTTGCCTATATCTGGGACAAACACCATAATTTTGATTATTTCTGTAATATGGATATGGTGGAGATAAATCTGGTAGAAGATGCGGTGTCTCATAAAGAATTACATGAACTTGTTCGTCAGCATTATCTTTATACTGGATCTAAGCTTGCACGTACCATGCTTGATGATTGGCATCGCTATATTGATGATTTTATTCAAGTAGTGCCTATTGAATACAAGCGGGTATTGCAAGAAGAACAGATGAAGAAGTTGCATCAGAAGATTGCTGATATGCAACGTGACTATTAAAAAGTTGAATTGTAAATAGCAGATAATAAGATGGGAAATCCGAAAGCTTTTTTAGAGATACATCGCCAAGAGGCTGGCTATCGTCCTGTTCATGATCGCATCCATGACTTTGGAGAAGTAGAGCAGACGCTTAATACCCGAGAGCGTAAACTCCAAGCCAGTCGGTGCATGGATTGTGGTGTACCCTTTTGTCATTGGGCCTGCCCGTTAGGTAACAAGCCGCCAGAATGGAATAATGCTCTTTATCAAGGTAACTGGAGAAAAGCCTATCTGTTACTAAAAACAACAAATCCCTTTCCCGAGTTTACAGGACGGGTCTGTCCAGCTTTGTGTGAGAAAGCATGTGTCCTCAATCTTTTTAATAATGAACCAACTACGAACCGTGAGAATGAGGCTGCTATTATAGAGGTAGCTTTTAGAGAAGGATACGTGGTGGCACATCACACAAAACGTAATGGTAAAAAGATAGCCGTTATTGGTGCTGGTCCTGCAGGATTAGCTGCTGCCAATGACCTTAACCTATTGGGATATGAGGTGACGGTCTTTGAACAAACTGAGGCGGCTGGCGGTCTACTGCGTTATGGTATTCCCAATTTTAAACTTAACAAAGCTATCATAGATCGTCGTATTGATATTATGGAACAGGAGGGCATCACTTTCCGATACGGTGAAACAGTTCAATGTGCAGCGCTGCCAACGGTTATGACAGATAAGTTTTCCGCTTTTATTATAGCTACAGGAACTCCTACAGCTCGTGACCTCAATATACCTGGCCGCGAACTACAAGGGGTACATTTTGCCCTTGAACTATTAGCTCAGCAAAATAGGGTGTTAGCTGGTAGAGAGTTTTCAAAAGGTGAACTCATCACGGCTAAAGGTAAAAACGTGCTGGTTATTGGTGGTGGCGATACTGGTAGTGATTGCATAGGTACAGTGCATCGTCAGGGTTGTAAAAGTGTAACCCAGATTGAGATTATGTCCAAGCCTGTCATAGGACCTGTAGATCCGCAGAATCCGTGGCCAAACTATCCGAGGACGCTGAAGACTACTTCAAGTCATGAGGAAGGCTGTATTCGCCGATGGGATGTGAAAACCCTTGAATTTATAGGTAAAGACGGAAAAGTTGTTGGAGTTCGTGTACAAGAGAATGACAGGACTCCAGAAATCATCAAAGCAGAATTAGTACTGTTGGCTATGGGCTTCCTCAAACCAGAACATCCTGTGTATGCCAATAATGTATTTGTTTGTGGTGATGCGGCTCTGGGGGCCAGTCTTGTAGTTCGTGCATTAGCTAGTGGTCGTCAGACAGCACTGAAGGTACATCAATATCTATCGACTCAATAATTTCTATCAACTCCTATGACTAAGATTGCTTTTACAAAAATGCATGGAGCGGGTAATGACTATATTTACGTCAATACTATGTTATATCCTGTGGCTGATCCACGAACTGCTGCTATAGCTTGGAGTGATCGCCATAAGGGCATTGGCTCTGACGGCTTGGTGCTGATAAGTGCCTCGCCGATAGCAGAAGCCGACTTTGCGATGCGTATTTTCAATGCTGATGGCTCGGAAGCTTTGATGTGTGGTAATGCTTCACGATGTATTGGCAAGTATCTGTATGAGCGCCGTCTGACCAATAAGACGGAAATTCGTCTGCTTACACTTTCTGGTGTTAAGACACTACGTCTCCATTTGAGAGGTGACGAGGTTGGTAGTGTGACGGTAGATATGGGGGAGCCTATTTTGGAAGACAGGCGACAGTTTCTGCCTAAGGAACTGCCTGTTGTTCCTTTGGCGATGGAGAACTGTAAGGCTCTTTTTGTCTCGATGGGTAATCCGCACTATGTCATCTTTACTGATGACGTTGACCAAATAACCAAGATTGGTCCATTATTAGAAACGCACCCAGCCTTCCCACAACGCTGTAACATAGAGTTGGCTAAAGTTCTGGAAAATGGGAGCATTCGTATGCGTGTCTGGGAACGAGGCAGTGGTGTCACTATGGCTTGCGGGACAGGAGCTTGTGCCACAGCTGTGGCAGCGTCCATCCTGTGTGATGTAGGACGTCAGTCGCGTATCGTGATGGACGGAGGGGCCCTTGATATTGAATGGTGTTGTGATAATCACATTTATAAGACAGGTCCTGCTACCTTTGTCTTTGACGGAGAGATAGAAGCAGATTTCACCTTAAATAATAAATGAAGAACTTTGTAGACAAATAATTATCCAATATTATGGCATTAGTAAACGACCACTTTCTCAAACTACCAAACAACTACTTGTTCGCTGACATTTCTAAAAAGGTGAATGCTTTCCGTGTAACCCATCCCAAGGCCGATATTATCTCACTGGGTATTGGTGATGTAACCCAACCATTGTGTCCTGCGATAGTTGAGGCAATACATCGTGCTGCCGACGAGATGGCCACCCGTCAAGGTTTTCGTGGTTATGGTCCGGAACAGGGCTATGACTTTCTGCGGGAGGCCATACTGAAGAATGACTTTCTCCCTCGCGGTATACACCTTGATGTTGATGAGATATTTATCAATGATGGAGCTAAGTCGGACACGGGCAACATTCAAGAACTGATTCGTTGGGACAATAGCATTGGAGTGACCGACCCCATTTATCCCGTGTATATCGACTCTAACGTGATGATAGGTCGGGCAGGTGTTCAACAAGATGGCCGTTGGTCGAATGTCATTTATTTACCTTGTACGGCAGAGAACGGCTTTGTGCCCCAGCTGCCAGACCGCCGTGTTGACGTTATCTATTTGTGTTATCCCAACAATCCCACAGGCACCGTCATTACTAAGCAGGAACTACGCAAATGGGTGAACTACGCTTTGAAGAACGATACACTTATTTTTTTCGACGCAGCCTATCAAGCTTATATTACAGACCCGGATATTCCCCATAGTATCTACGAGATTAGGGGTGCCCGCAGATGTGCCATAGAGTTTCACTCTTATTCCAAAACAGCAGGTTTCACAGGAGTACGTTGTGGTTATACAATTGTCCCTAAAGAACTTACTGCAGCCTCGCTGAGTGGTGAGCGAATTCCGCTTAACCCACTGTGGCTACGCCGTCAGTCGACAAAATTCAACGGCACCAGTTATATATCCCAACGGGCTGCAGAAGCCATTTATACGCCAGAGGGGCGACAACAGGTGAAGGAGACAATAGACTATTATATGCAGAACGCCCACCGCATATTAGCTGCTTTCCGCGCATTGGGTTATGAGGCGTATGGTGGACAGAATGCTCCTTACATCTGGGTGCGTACTCCCGCAGGGCTTGATTCGTGGACGTTCTTCGAGCAATTGCTATATGGTGCTAACGTGGTGTGCACCCCTGGTGTAGGCTTTGGACCCAGCGGTGAGGGCTATATACGCTTTACGGCCTTTGGCAGTCATGAGCAGACTGAGGAGGCATTAGTAAGGATAGAGAAATGGACAAAACAGAATTTCTAATTTTATTAAGTTGAAAGAATATGGAAGCATTAAGATTTCAAGTTGTTGGTGAGGCTTTCAAAAAGAAAGCACTTGATGTAATGACACCCAGTGAGAGACCGTCAGAATATTTTGGCAAGAAGGTCTTCAATCGTGAAAAGATGTACAAGTATCTGCCAAAGCACGTCTACGAGAAGATGATTGACGTAATGGATAACGGTGCTCGGCTAGACCGAGATATGGCTGATGCTGTGGCAGCTGGTATGAGGCAATGGGCTACTGAGAATGGTGTAACACATTACACCCATTGGTTCCAACCTCTAACTGAGGGTACTGCCGAGAAGCACGACTCGTTTATAGAGCACGATGGAAAGGGTGGTATGGTGGAGGAGTTTACTGGTAAATTGCTCGTTCAGCAAGAGCCTGATGCCTCCAGTTTCCCCTCTGGTGGTATTCGTTCTACTTTCGAAGCTCGCGGTTATTCTGCTTGGGACCCCACAAGTCCTGTCTTTATCATTGATGACACATTGTGTATTCCTACTGTATTCATCTCTTATAGTGGTGAGGCACTCGATTACAAGGCTCCATTGTTACGCGCTCTTCATGCTGTAAATGTAGCCGCAACTGAGGTGTGTCATTATTTTGACCCTACGGTTAAGAAAGTAACCTCTAATCTCGGGTGGGAACAGGAGTATTTCCTTGTCGACGAGGGACTTTATGCCGCTCGTCCAGACTTACTTTTGACTGGTCGCACGCTGATGGGGCATGACTCTGCTAAGAATCAGCAGATGGATGATCACTACTTCGGCTCAATTCCAGAGCGGGTTGCTGCCTTTATGAAGGAATTGGAGATTATAGCACTGGAATTAGGTATTCCTTGCAAGACTCGCCATAACGAGGTGGCTCCCAATCAGTTTGAGTTGGCACCAGTATTTGAAGAGACCAATCTAGCTGTTGACCACAATATGTTGCTCATGTCTGTGATGAAGCGTGTAGCCCGTAAGCACGGCTTCCGAGTGCTGCTTCACGAGAAACCTTTTGCGGGTATCAACGGGTCTGGTAAGCATAATAACTGGAGTCTCTCTACGGACAATGGTGTGTTGCTTCACGCCCCAGGTAAGACGGCAGAACAGAATTTGCGCTTTGCTGTTTTTATCGTAGAGACCTTGATGGGTGTATATCGCCACAATGGACTACTGAAAGCCTCGATAATGAGTGCTACCAACGCCCACCGTCTGGGTGCCAATGAAGCCCCTCCAGCCATTATATCCTCTTTCCTTGGAACCCAACTCTCCGAATTGCTTGACCATATTGAGAAGGCAGATGGAGAAGACCTACTGGCTATGGCAGGCAAGCAGGGCATGAAGATGGATATACCTGAGATTCCTGAATTGTTTATCGACAATACAGACCGCAACCGCACCTCGCCTTTTGCCTTTACGGGTAATCGCTTTGAGTTCCGTGCCGTAGGTTCCGAGGCCAACTGTGCTTCGGCTATGATAGCCCTGAATAGTGCTGTTGCTGAGGCATTGACGGACTTTAAAAAGCGTGTTGACGTGAAAATAGCAGAATATGCCAACCGTCCCGAATTCTCTGCTAATACAGGCCATACGGCTAAGTTCCACGCTATTATTGATGTGTTGCGCGAGGACATTAAAACCTGTAAACCTATCCGCTTCGACGGCAACGGCTATAGCGATGAATGGGTGGTAGAGGCTACTAAGCGGGGGTTGGATGTGGAGACATCGTGCCCGAAAATTTTCGACCGCTATCTTGACGCGGAAAGTATCCGTATGTTTGAGAGCTTGGGAGTAATGACCAAGAAGGAGCTCAAGGCTCGCAACGAGGTGAAGTGGGAGACCTATACTAAAAAAATCCAGATAGAAGCCCGCGTCTTGGGCGACCTTTCCATGAATCATATCATACCTGTGGCCACTCGCTACCAAAGCCTGTTGTTGAAGAACGTAGAGAACGTGGCCAAGGTATTCCCGCATGTTAAGGCCGAGCAGCTCTCTATTCGCAATCTTAAACTCATAGAGGAGATAGCTGAGCGCACTTCTATCATTGAGCATCAAGTCGAGGAACTGGTCAATGCCCGTAAGCGAGCCAACAAGATAGCCGATGAACGCGAAAAGGCGATAGCCTATCACGACGAGGTAGAGCCTAAACTTGCCGATATTCGTTACCAGATAGACAAATTGGAACTCATCGTCGATGATTCCCTTTGGCCTTTGCCAAAGTATCGCGAATTGCTATTTATCCGCTAAGGAGTCCTATCTATGTAGTAAATGAGTAGTAGGGACAAACTTCGTCCCCATACTCCGCACAAGTTGTATACCCCTGATATACAAACTGTATACACGGGGTATACAACTTGTATACATAGGGTATACAAACGGTGAGTATAGGCCTCGTCACCTCTCTGCCTACTTCTTCGCCCTATCAAAGCCTATTCTTATAAAAAATGTTTATTTCTTTTGCTGTTTAGATGCTTATTCGTACCTTTGTGCCCAAAAGATAGATACTAATCAACACAAAAAGGAAAGAAATATGAAGAAATGCTTGAGACTATTATTCACGATGATGCTGCTTTCCGTAGTGGGTATTGGTACCGTCAATGCTGTGCCAGCAAAGCGAGGCGCCGTAAAGGTCCAGCAGCCAGACGGCAGCTATGTCAGCATCGTACTGCACGGTGACGAGTGGATGCACTTTAATACGACGGAGGATGGATATACCGTTGTGAAGAACGACAAAGGATTCTACGTCTATGCGGAGAAGCAGGCTGGCCAGTTGATAGCTACCGCTATGGTGGCTCACGATGCCGCACAACGCCAAGCTTCTGAGCAGACATTCCTTGCAAGTATGCAGAAATATCAGACGCCGGAAATGTCGGCAGAGGCAGCAAGGATGAAGCAAGATATGGCGCAACACATTGCCAATAAGCAGGCTGCTCGCCGTGCTGCTGGTAAGAATCGTGCTGCCCAGTACAACTACAACAACTTTCGCGGACTGGTCATTCTGATAGAATACAGCGACAAGCAGTTCTCGCGCTCGGACTATAAGGACATAGTCAATGATATGCTGAATAAGGAGAACTACACGGGATTTGACAATCAAATCTATACGGGCAGTGTCCGCGACTATTTCTCGGACAACTCATTAGGCAAGTTTCAGCCCCAATTTGATGTGTATGGCCCTTATCAGGTCGACAACAGCCAGTATTCCGCCTTACAGACTGCAGGAGCCCGTGATATAATCAATAAAGTTTTAAACATGGCCGACAGCGACATCAACTTCAAAAATTATGACGGCGACAATGATGGTGTTGTAGATATGATTTACTTCATTGTAGCAGGCAATGGTTCCAACTATGGTGGTAACGATGACAGGCTATGGTGGCCTCACGCTTCTGCGGTAATTAGCAACACAAATTCTTATGTCGTTAAGGATGGGGTTCGCTTGTGGGACTATGCCAGTTCTGTAGAGTTAACAGGATATACATATTATCCATCAACAGTGAAAATAGACGGGATAGGCACCATCTGTCACGAGTTCAGCCACGTACTGGGACTGCCCGACTTCTATGATACAAACTATGGAATCAACGGACAGAGTAACGACCCAGGTATATGGTCAGTAATGGCTGGCGGCAGTTATGAGAACGATAGCCGAACTCCCGTAGGCTTCTCACTCTACGAACGCTGGGCAATGGGCTTCTGTGATGAAGAGCCAGAAGTCCTTTCTATAGGCGATTACACTCTTCCTGCACTCCACATCGCCCAAAAAGGCTATCGTATCAATACTCCTACTAACGGCGAGTACTTTTTGTTGGAGAATCGACAGAAGACAGCCTTCAAGTGGGATGCCTATCTGCCTGGAAGCGGTATGTTGGTACACCGTGTAGAGGGAGAAGGCAATTATTATTGGCAGTCGAATATGGTCAATGCATATGCTAACCATAACTATTATGAGGTGGTGCGCGCCAATGGAGCACACACGCTCAGTGGAGGTTATGTGCCAAGTGCCGATGATGTGTTCCCCAGCAAAGGTGTTACCCAATTGACTAATAACACTTCTCCTGCCAATCTCAAGACGTGGGCTGGCGTAGGTAATAAATTGGGACTGAGCAATATTACACAAAGCAATGGTGTCATTAGCTTTACTGCAGCAGGATATGCTGTTACAGCATTGAACATCACACCTATTGAGATAGTAGAGTTAGGAGTGGGCGTAACGCAGCAATTAAGCGTGGAGGTGATTCCTGTATATGCTGAGACTGACATTACATGGACCAGTAGTAATCCCAATATTGCTACCGTTGATGCACAAGGTGTGGTGAAAGGTGTTAGTGCGGGTACAGCCATCATTACTGCCACCAGTACTAACGGTGTAAAGGCCACTTGTAATGTTACTGTTAAGGAACTTGAGGCATATACCGTTGCCGACTTCAAGGAACTGACAACGGGAACATCCCAGTTGCTGATGCTACAGGATGCAGAAGTGTTGGGCGTTTATCAGAATACTGCCTATCTGCGTGATGCTTCTGGATGTATCATGCTGAGCAATATGGACTTGGGCTTGAAGCGGAATGACATAGTCAATGGTATGCTAATGGCCGCAGCAGGCGTTGACAACAAAATGCCGCAAGCTGTTGGGACAAGTAACACCAATGCCAGTGGACTCACCATTGTTGAAGGTGGCGAGGTACAGCCCCGCGAGATCAGAGTGAATGACTTGACAGAGGCAGACTATTGTGATTATGTACTTGTGAAGCAAGGTAAGTTGAAGTCTGACGGTGGAGTGTGGCTTGTCAATGAAAATGGTGAAAAAGTGGCTCGTCTATATAATAAGTTGCAGATAAGTGGCATCAGCCTAAAAAACTATGACGGCAACTATTATGATATACCTGCCATCTATGGCACAGATGTGCTGAATGGTGAGGTTATCAATGAGCTATATATGATAAAAACGCCCACCAAAGTGGATGCTCCGACAGGAATTGAGAATATTACTATTGGTCAGCCGTATGGGAATAATAGCCAATACTATAATCTCAATGGCCAGAGAGTTGGTAGTGGCTATAAAGGATTGACTATCGTGAATGGACGAAAAGTGCTAAAGAAGTAAATAAGCAAGTATCAAAAATAAAAGGTACGATACAAGTAAAAAGCGATAAGCAATACTTCAGCGTTTCTGCTGAAAGAAATCCTGCATCAGCTGGCGGCATTCCTCTTTAAGGATGCCGCCAGTTACTGTACAGCGGGGATGTAGAGCTTGAGGTGCATAGTTATTGTAGCCTCGTTTCTCGTCGCGGCATCCATACACAATGCGGGGTATCTGACTCCATCCTAAAGCACCTGCACACATGATACAGGGCTCTACAGTGACGTATAGCGTACAGTCCGTAAGGTATTTCCCACCCAGTTCGTTGGCAGCTGCTGTGACAGCCTGCATCTCAGCATGAGCAGTGACATCGTGGAGTACCTCTGTAAGGTTGTGGGCACGAGCAATGACCCGATCTTTACATATCACTACAGCTCCTATGGGTACTTCGCCTTTGCTGAGGGCTTGTTGAGCTTCTTCCAAAGCCTTACGCATAAACATTTCGTCCTTCTTCACTTGCTCCATGTTGCAAAGATACAAAAAACTCTTAACTCTTAACCCTTAACTCTTAACTTTTTTGTATCTTTGTGGCGTGAATTGGAACATTATCCATCTTGACGAAATAGACTCTACCAATTGCTGGCTCAAGGAACATGGCGAAGGCGATATGGTGGTATGGGCCGACTTTCAGACGGCAGGACGCGGGTGTGGCACTAACACATGGGAATCGGAACGTGGGAAGAATCTGTTGTTTTCTGTATTGTTACATCCCCAGAATCTTCATGCTTCCCGCCAGTTTTCCATTCCTGCAATGGTGAGCGTTGCTCTCTGTGAGATTCTGGAAAAACGTCTCAACGGGCAGCGAGTTGAGATAAAATGGCCTAATGATATTTATGTTAATGGTCGGAAGATAGCTGGCATATTGATTGAAAACACTCTTCAGGGCAATACGGTCAAGAATAGTATTGTCGGTATAGGATTGAATGTCAATCAAAAAGACTTTAAAGGTGATGCTCCCAATCCTGTTTCTCTCTTTCATTTGACGGGGCAGGAGATCAATCGTGAGACGCTACTACACGAATGTCTACATGGTCTGAAAGTTCCTTTTAAAGAAGAAAATATCTTTCTCTCCTTTAAAGAAAGATGTTTCCTAAAGGGGAAAGAAGCAGTGTACGAGGATTCCTATGGCCGTTTTAAGGCGACAATTACGAATGTAGAGCCTGATGGACGCTTGGTGATGACGGATGAAGACGGACAGGAGCGGAGATATGCCTTCAAGGAAGTCAAGTTCATTCTGTAAATGAAAAGTCGTATCATATAAATGATTTAATAATAAAGTAACATGGCAAGATTTAAAAGAATTCTCCTAAAACTCTCTGGCGAGAGTCTGATGGGTAAGCAGGGCTATGGAATAGATCCTGAGCGATTGAGCGACTACGCACGACAGATTAAGGAAGTGAGCGAGATGGATGTGCAGATAGGCATCGTCATAGGAGGCGGCAATATCTTTCGTGGACTAAGTGGAAGCCAGAAGGGCTTTGACCGTGTGAAAGGTGATCAGATGGGCATGTGTGCTACGGTGATTAACTCGCTTGCACTGAGTTCGGCTTTAGGTGCTATTGGCGTGAAAAACAAAGTGATGACAGCTATTCGTATGGAGCCTATTGGTGAGTTCTATACGAAATGGAAAGCCATTGATGCTATGGAGCAGGGCTATGTTTGCATTTTCTCTGCGGGCACGGGTTCCCCTTACTTTACTACGGACACAGGCTCGAGTTTGCGTGGCATAGAAATTGAAGCCGATGTTATGCTCAAGGGTACACGTGTGGATGGTATCTATACTGCCGACCCAGAAAAAGACCCTACAGCTATGAAATTCGATAGCATTACCTATAAGGAGATACTTGCACGCGGTTTAAAAGTAATGGATCTCACAGCCATTTGCATGTGCTCTGACAATAATTTACCCATCTATGTTTTTAACATGGATGTGATTGGAAACTTGAAGAAAGTAATGGATGGTGAGGAGATAGGTACATTGGTACACAATTAAGAGAACTGCGAACATTATAATAAAAAAATGAGAAAAGGGCTGTACAGCCCTTTTCTCATTCCTCAACAAAGTCTACATATTCGCCATCAGTATCGTCATAAATCTTGCGGCCAGAGCGATGGTGATGATGATTATCTATAATAGTCTCTCCTGTAGTAGTAGAGTAGCTGGTCTGTTTGGACTGGCCAGCGTTATTATCGTCTTCTGATTGACTATGTGTTTTTGCGTTATTGTTGCTTGTCGTTTGTGCTCGTTGGCTATATTGACTACGCTGTCTTCCAGTCTCCTCACGGTATTGTTGTTTCTGAGCCTCGGCGGCCTGCTCAGCAGCTTTCCGCATGCGGCGGATAGCTCTCATAATCATACTGCCTGTCAGCATAAGCACAAGAACAATAAAAAAGAATATAAAGGCCAGTATTCCAAGTAATCCTTGCAGCATAATATTAAACATATTTATTGATTATTGATAGGGTTATGTACCAAGCAATGATGGCTGCCAGACCGCTGACACTTAATAACAGTAACAACGGAATACAAGTAAGGATGAAGATATACTTAATTTCATTACCTTGCCAACTCCATGTTTTAAACTTCAGGGCAAACATAGGAATTTCACTTACCAGCAACCAACAACTAATAAGGATGCCTGCAACGACCCCATAATATAAATAAGGGGAAGACAAAAGCCACTCGCCTGTACCTACTATTAAAGCTCCCCAAAATAGGGCATTAGCGGGAGTTGGAAGTCCGATAAATCCCATCGCTTGTCGCTCATCTAGGTTAAACTTAGCTAAACGCAAGGCCGAGAATGCCGCCATCACAAAAGCTACATACACTATCCACTGATATGGCAAATATGATACTCCTTTCTCCAAGAAATTGAATAGAATAGCAGAAGGCGCAAGACCGAAAGTAACATCATCAGCCAACGAGTCAAGTTCCTTGCCAATAGGGGATGAAACATGCAATAATCGAGCCGTCATACCATCGAAGAAATCAAAAATGGCCCCGATAACGATAAATAGCAGAGCTATATTCCATACTCCGCGAAACGCCCAAAAAGTTGCAATACAACCAGAAATAAGGTTGCAGCAGGTAATGGTATTAGGGATATGTTTTTTCACAATACTTGATTCTTGGTTACTAATGTAACTTAGCTATTACCGTCTGGTCGCCTATGGTGGGTTGATGCATTGTTACACAAGGCTTGGTTGTCAGTGGTAAAAAGACATCTACACGGGAACCTAATTTGATAAAGCCTAAGTGCTCGTCAATGTAACATTCTTCACTTTCTTTAGCATAAGTAACAATACGACGAGCCATAGCCCCTGCTATCTGACGTACCAATACTTCTTGCCCGTCTGGAGTCTCAATCAAAATATCAGCGTGTTCGTTTTCCTCGCTGGCTTTAGGCAACCATGCTTTGTGGTAGTTACCGTCGAAGTGTTTGACAAACTTGACTGTTCCGTCAACGGGGAACCAGTTAGCATGGACATTGAGCGGACTCATAAAAATGCTTATCATTAACCTTCTGTCCTGAAAATAAGTATTCTCTTCAACCTCTTCTACAACAACAATTTTACCATCAGCAGGAGCAACTACCAGTTTCTCCGTGTCACCATTGAAATAGCGAATGGGACAACGATAGAAGTTCAGAGCCATTAACCACGTAGCACCCAGTACAGTGATGAATATCCAAAACGGAATTTTCGTGTCTAGCATCAGCCATAATAAACAACCCCCTATGCTAAGTCCTAGCATGCTTAACGTTAGCTCGTTAGTTCCCTCGCGATGTATTCTGATTTTCTTTAACTTTTTTATTCTATCTCCCATGAGGTTAGTATAGTAGTATATTCGTTTTATGCGACAAAGGTACGTCTTTTTTGTTAATCTTACAAATTTTTACGCTATTCTTTTGGTTTTCTCACCTTTTCGCCGTAACTTTACACCTTCAAATGTTGATATATTAAGAATCATATATGGAAGACTTTATCCATCTTCATGTACATACATACTATTCGATACTTGATGGGCAGTCAAGTATAAAGCAGTTGGTTGACAAAGCCTTGAATAACGGAATGCGTGGTATGGCGATAACTGATCATGGTGATATGTTTGGTATCAAGGAGTTTCATGATTATGTGGGTGGTATTAACAAAGGTCGTAAGAAAGATGGCAAGGAGCCTTTTAAACCCATTTTTGGCTGTGAGATGTATGTGTCGCGTCATGGCTCCAAGTTGTTGCGTCGAGGCAAGGAAGATCAGAGCGGTTATCACCTTATTGTATTGGCAAAAAATTATAAAGGTTATAAAAACCTTATTAAATTAGTCTCGAATTCATGGGTTGATGGTTATTATATGCGGCCACGTACTGATCGTGAAGATTTAGAACGCTTTCATGAGGGACTTATTGTCTGTTCGGCATGTATTGCTGGTGAAGTGCCCAAAAAGATACTAAACAACGACATCGCAGGTGCCCGCGAGGCGATAGAATGGTATCGCCGTGTGTTTGGTGAAGACTATTATCTAGAACTACAGCGTCATGAGGTGAAAGATCCTGCCATCCGTGCTAACCGTGAGACCTTTCCTTTGCAGCAGCAAGCCAATAAAGTAATTATTGAATTGGCTCGCGAGTATGGAATTAAACTTATCTGTACCAATGATGCCCATTTTGTTGATCAAGAAAATGCAGAGGCACACGATCATCTGCTTTGTCTTTCTACAGGAAAGGACCTTAATGACCCAACTCGTATGCTCTATTCCAAGCAGGAGTGGTTTAAGACACGTGAGGAGATGAATGAGGTATTTCAAGACGTGCCAGAGGCGTTAGCTAATACCTGTGAAATATTAGATAAGGTAGAGATATACAGTATAGATCACGACCCTATCATGCCTTTCTTCCCTATCCCAGAGGAGTTTGGCACGGAAGACGAGTGGCGGCAGAAATTCACGGAAGAACAACTCTTTGAGGAGTTTACCTGTGATGAGAACGGTAAAAATCCCTTATCCCGTGAAAAGGGTGAGCAGAAAATACAGAAGTTAGGAGGTTACGACAAACTTTATCGTATCAAGTTTGAGGCTGACTATTTGGCCAAATTGGCATACGTAGGGGCTAGGCGTTTGTATGGTGACCCAATACCTGCAGAAGTAGACGACCGTGTACGTTTTGAACTGCATATTATGAAGACGATGGGCTTTCCTGGCTATTTCCTTATTGTGCAGGATTTTATCAATTCAGCTCGCGATGAGTTAGGCGTAATGGTTGGACCAGGACGCGGATCGGCTGCAGGTTCTGTGGTGGCTTATTGCTTAGGTATTACCAAAATAGACCCATTGAAATATGATCTCCTGTTTGAGCGTTTCCTTAATCCTGATCGTATCTCATTACCAGATATTGATACTGACTTTGATGATGATGGACGTGGGCGTGTATTGAAATGGGTGGAAGATAAGTATGGCCATGAGAATTGTGCCCATATCATCACCTATGCCACTATGGCAACGAAAAATAGTATCAAGGACGTGGCACGTGTAGAGAAAGTGCCTATAGCAGTATCAAATGCTTTGTGTAAGGCTATTCCTGATCGTTTGCCCGAAGTGGGTGGTCAGACGCCAAAAATGAATCTTGTGAATGCTATTAAGGCTGTCCCAGAACTGCGCAATGCTGAGGCCAGCAACGATCCCTCCCTGCGCAATACAATTAGATACGCCAAGATGCTTGAGGGTACTGTTCGCGGTACGGGCATTCATGCTTGTGGCTTTATTATCTGTCGTGATCCCATTAGCGATTGGGTTCCAATATCAACGGCTGATGATCCGGACTTCAAAGGCCAGAAGACTAACTGTACACAATATGATGGCCATGTCATAGAGTCGACAGGACTCATCAAGATGGACTTCCTCGGATTAAAAACACTTTCAGAGTTGAAGGAGGCTTGCGCTATTATTAAGCAGACACGAGGCATAGACATTGATTTGGACAATATTCCTATTGATGATCCAGCAACTTATGAACTCTATCAGCAGGGGCGCACCATTGGTACCTTCCAGTTTGAGTCTTCTGGTATGCAGAAATACTTACGTGAACTGAAACCCACTGTTTTTGAAGATCTTATAGCTATGAATGCCCTCTATCGCCCAGGTCCTATGGGATATATTCCTCAGTTTATTCGTCGCAAGCATGGAGAGGAGCCTATTACCTACGATATACCTATCATGGAGAAATATTTAAAGGATACCTATGGTATTACTGTTTATCAAGAGCAGGTGATGTTGCTTTCGCGTTTGTTGGCTGATTTTACACGTGGCGAAAGTGATGCTTTACGTAAGGCGATGGGTAAGAAGAAGAAAGACATTGTAGATGCTATGAAGCCTAAGTTTATAGAGGGTGGCAAGAAAAATGGCCATGACCCTAAAGTGTTGGAGAAGATATGGGGTGACTGGGAGGCTTTCGCGTCTTATGCTTTTAATAAATCTCATGCTGCCTGCTATTCATGGGTTGCTTTCCAAACAGCATATCTCAAGGCTAACTATCCTGCAGAATTCATGGCAGCTATTATGAGTCGTCGCCGTGATCAAATTGCAGAAATCACTAAACTTATGGACGAGTGCAAGACTATGGGTATTGCCGCTCTTGGACCAGATGTTAACGAGTCGTATCAGAAATTTGGTGTCAACAAAAAAGGCGAGATACGTTTTGGACTAGCAGCACTTAAAGGCATGGGTGATAGTGTGGCGCAGGCAATTATTGATGAACGCAATAAGAATGGTCTGTATAAAGATATTTTCGATTTCGTACAGCGAATTAACTTTAGTCAGGTAAATCGTAAGGCTATTGAGTCGCTGGCACTAAGTGGCGCTTTCGACAGTTTTGGACTGCGTCGCGAGGACTTTTTTGCCAAAAACAGTAAAGGCGATACGTTTATTGATATCATAATTCGCTATGGTCAGATCTATCAAGCAGAAAAGCAGCAAGCACGGAATTCGTTGTTTGGCGGCTTTGATGATGGTGTGGAGATTCAGACCCCACCCTTGCCAAAAGTAGATGTACTTTGGAGTGATATAGAGCGACTGAATAAAGAGCGTGAACTCGTGGGTATATATCTTTCAGCTCATCCGTTGGATGAGTTTAAGATAGTGCTTGATAACTTATGTAATACCCATTGTGACGAATTGGCAGACGTCAATCAATTGAAAGACCGTGAGGATGTTATTATAGGTGGTATTGTAACAGCTGTTCGCACAGGTTTTGACAAGCGAGAGAATCCTTGTGGTTTTGTTACCTTAGAGGACTTTAGTGGCTCTGGTGAATTGGCTATCTTCGGCGAAGACTGGGGGCAGTTTAATAGCAGGTTCATAGAAGGGGCATCTGTTTATATTACTGCGAAAGTAGAACCTCGTTTTTGGAATAGTAATATTATGCAGCTGAAAGTGAAGAATATTGAATATTTGCAGACAGTAAAAGAGCGAGCTATTGATCGTATCACGATTTCACTGACTACGGATTTGCTTGACGACCAGGTGGTGTCAGAATTAGCAGAACTAATAGATAACCATCCAGGTAGCACTAAACTTTTTTTCCAACTTCACGATTCTGCTGGTAAGTACCATGTGCTCTTGCGCAGCAAGTCGAAAGAAGTTGATGTCAAGAGTGCATTAGTACAGTTTATTGAACAAACTCAAGCTTTGGACTATAAGATAAACTAAGGGGAGGAGATGGTAAGAATTGGAAGTAAAAGTATGGAATTGGCACAATATTTGTAGAAATAGTATCAAGAGAACAAATCATTTAATCACTAAAATATAATTTTATGGAAGTAACAATTACAACTGAGAACTTTGAGAGTCTGAAGAATGGTGATCAACCGTTAGTAGTTGATTTCTGGGCAACGTGGTGCGGTCCATGCCGTATGGTAGCTCCAATTATTTCTGAATTGGCAGAGCAATACGCTGGTAAAATTACTGTTGGCAAGTGTGATGTAGAGGAGTGCGAGGACTTAGCAGTAGAGTTTGGTATTCGTAATATCCCCACCATCCTTTTCTTCAAGGATGGGCAGGTTGTCGATAAACTGGTTGGGGCTCAGTCCAAACCTAAACTGGAGGAGAAGTTTCAAGCACTGCTTTAAGTAACATATATACAAAAGGAATCGGGAAGGTCATCCACTTATGATCCTCCCGATTCCTTTGTTTCTACCGTTGGATTAAACTCTTCTTATTGGATAACAATTTTCTTACCTTTCTGGATATATACTCCATTTGAACGAGGTGAAAGAACTCGACGACCCATGAGGTCGTAAACTGGGACTGAAATGTCGAATTCTTTCTGTTCTTTAGTCTTTATTACCTGAATGTCTGTAGTACCGATTCCGTTAGAGGCATTACCTAAACCACCCATCACGTTAGCTACGCGAATAGTGAACTGATTGGTGCTTAAATCTTCGGTCAGAGGATAGGTGGTTTCGCGAGTAAATGCAATAGCGCTACCATTTTTGCAGACCACATAACAATAGGCACCCTCAACAGGATTCCATGACAATTGGTTACTTGTAGCTGTTAGTATAGGTGCATCCATTTGTGCCGTTAGTGTCTGCGGTGCCCAGTTATCGGTACCACCTATCACATTCTCCACAGTATAGCGAGCAGCTTCTTCAGCTGTAATGACAGGGGTGTCGGAATCTGGATCAGGGCGACAAGCACTAATACTTCGTTGTGATAAATCAAGAAGTTGTCCGTTAGAATCTTTCGAACCATATTCATGAAAACGTAAAACTAAATCGTCAGTCATCTTTGCCCATCCTGTTGGAACTGGCAATATACGAAAAGTATTGTCTATGAAATTGGCTGAAGGATAATCATTCCATGGACGTCCCAAATAGAATAGTCCATTCATATTCGTAGGACCGTCAATAGTACATTGGCTGATGACAATGCCCCATGGATTGCTTGATGGAGTGTTAGGAGCTGTAATATAACCGCTAGTATTACTTGTACCATTTATCCAAATTGTACATCCTGTTAAGAAAGCTCTACCATCACCATATATGAAGTCAACATCGCCAGCAATGAGGCAGTTCTCCAGATAATTACGAATAGTGCTTTTATTGATATAATAAGTATCTTGACAACCTAACATTCTGACACGCTTATAGGCCTGCCGGTCACCAATTGTTCTAACTGCTTGTGCCTGTCCTGTAATAGTACCTGTGCCATAATCTAATCCTTGCTTAATAGTAAGATCTTGCATATAGATATCGCTGCCAGATAGATAAAGTGTAGGTGTATTAGTGGTGCGGTTATTGGAGGTTAGGGTTGCAGGGTCTGGATAGTTAACAATCGTGACCCCTTCCATGCTCTCACCAATGAGCGATACATTGGCAGTTACTTCTGTCATCACCTTCTCTTTTAAATCATAGGTCCCATTATGTAAGAAAATGCGGTAGCGGCTATTGTCCAAACGTTCGCTGGCTTTTTTCAAAGCCACAATTAGTTCTGGGGCTGTACGTACCTCCGCATCGTAATAGGGATTATTGAAAATATGTGCATAATCATTATACGATTGGAAGTTAGCTATCAATGTGGTCTCTTCATTGATAGTTATTTTTAGTATTGGTTGTTCTGTCAGTACATTACCCTTTGTATCCGTCCAGCTAAGAAATAGGTAGTCTGTAACTGGGATTGCCGTTAATTGTACTTCTGTTCCCTTTGCATAGCGCATGCTTGCAGGGCTCCTCTGAATGCTGCCAGCATTTTCTGGTGATACGATGGTGGTGAGTAGCACTTTATTGGCAGCATCGGGGTCAACATATTGCTCTGGATAGAGTTTCAGCGCTGACACCATCATATCCAGATCGTTTTCTGAGGTAAAACTTAACTGGTAATGCTTGCTCTTGTCAAGGTTCAGTTCCATGATTTCTGAACGGGTGGCTACTGTTGTGCCGTTGCGTGCCAATTTGTTCATAGTTATAAAAGTAGTGGCAGGTGTGCCGTCATTAGGCGTAACAGTTACTATCACTTTGTCGCCAGTAGAATTAGAGCCTACAACAAAGGCACGAACAGTAGTTGTACCAGTAATATAAACGTTAAAGATACGGGTGGAATTGTTAATTACAATACCATCAAAGGTTGCTTCCGTTTTTCCATCGTCCACATTGGGATCCAGTCCGTAACGCTGAGTATATCGCGGGTCGCCGCCCTCTACCTCTACCCAGGGTGTGTTTTCTACGAATTCTGCGTCGGGAGTCATCACAAGTTCAAAGTCCTTGCCCTCGTCTACCTGCGGGCTGTGGTACGTGTGCGTGTCTTCCTGTTGCAAGGCTGGCAACTTGACGCTGACGGCCTGCAGCTTGCTGACGTCGGTGATGTCTACCTCAAATGTTTTTCCTATAGCTGTTTCAATTTGTTTATCGTCAGTGTAAGCTATGGTGACGACAGCATCCTCGTCGGCTGGTATAGTGATGTGCGTACCGTTATAGGCCAGTCGAACATCAATTTCATTACTGCCTATCGTGGTCTGTGTTACATAAATGCCTTGCCCTTCCAACGTGGGAGCGTCGGGAGAGGTGAAGTCCCACACTACAGTGAGACTGGTATTACGTCCGTCAAGGTTTGTGCGATTAGTGGTGAAAGCTGGTTCCAAAATGCGGTCTTCAGTTGGCGTTATGGTTTCGCCAAATGCATAAGTCTTGTCATAGTCAGTGCGACTCCAACCCGTTTGTGTGGCCCCGTTTTTATATAAAGTGGTGTTCTTTGTGGGCAACTTATAGTTGCTGCCATAATTTATTGTCTGGTTCTCGGGGACTTGTCCTTCTACTTCTTCGTCTGTAATACGATAGCTGATGGTGATGGTCTGGGGAGTTGGGTTCGGATTTACTTGTGTGTCAGAAGTCTCGTACTTTGTCTTGTCGATAGTACCATCGGCAATGCCGTTCAAGTAAAGTTCTAATTGGGTATAACCACTTGCCGTTACTTGAGCGGCATCGGTGGGATCATTTGGGTCGAGCCCTTTCTCCGTCTCATATTCATCGGGCAGACCGTCGCAATCGGAGTCCACCATATATTTGTCGCCAGCGCGCATGCCCAAGAAAGGATAGTTGGTGAACTTCGGGTCGTGCTCTGTCAATGTAATGTCTGAGGGCGAGTCGATGATGCCTGGGTCGTTGGGTAAGGTTGCACCACTATATTGTGGGTCACGTTTTCCTGCCGCTTCGTCAAGTAGGCGTTGGTCTACCTCGTCGTAGCGGGGTAGAGAGGCGCCTGCCTGCGTAGTCACTTTCTTATAAGCCTCGTCGGCTGTTTCATAAATTAGCCCGCTCAGCACATCTGGCTTAGTCTTTAGTAGATAGTTGTCGTAAATGTTCTGCGTGGGTGATAAATCCCAGAAGTTGACACCTCTTGAGGCGTTGTTATCCACAAAACCATAGTAGTTATCGTTGTTCACCTTCTGCAACTCTGTATCGGTCCAAATGTCAGTCTCTGGAGCCCACTTGCTGGAGGTTTCAAACTTGTTACCGCTGAGATACCATTCGCCCAAATCGTCCGTAGTTTTACCCGTTCCCGACATGAAGTAGCGTTTATTTCCCGTATTCTTTTTGGTTGACGGTCCTGGGCGGTAATAGTTGTTTATCATGTAGACGCGGTTATAAGCATCTGCTTCCGTCGAAGCGTTCTCACCACCATAAATGCCGTTGTAAGTACTCCAGTTGAACACCACGTTATTGGCAAATTCTGAGTCTACATGCAAGTCGTGTCCTTGCGGGTCAGTCTGAGTGCGTACACCGTTGAAACGCGGCGAGCGGGAGTGACTATTAGTGATGAGCGAGTGGTGCATGGTGCTGTGCTCGCCGCCCCATTGGGTAGCATAAGCACGCTCGCCCTTTGAATTTTTCGAACTATATAGCGCCTCGCCGATAATGCACCACTGGACGGTAGTAAAATCAGTATCATAAGCCGTCAGACACTCCTCCATAGACCACGTCATAGAACAGTGGTCTATGATGACGTTCTTACAATTCTCCAAGTCAAGTCCCGTCAGACTCTCGTTAGGCTCGTCGCCAGCACGAAAACGGATATAGCGTACGATGACGTTGTCTTGGGTAATGTTAAGTGGATAGCCCGCCAGACAGATGCCGCCACCTGGGGCCGACTGTCCGAGGATGCTCACGTTGGGGTGATTCATCTTCAGCTTTGACGTCAGATAGATGGTACCTGAGGTGTTAAAGAGGATAGTACGTGGCGAGTCGTCGCCCGTCCGCAATGCCCAACGTAATGTTCCGGGCACTAGCTCCTCGTCTGAGCAGTCGTCAGTGGTGGTGACATACAGCACTCGTCCGCCGCGTCCGCCCGTAACGTACTTGCCGTATCCGTCGGCTGTCGGGAACGCCAATTGCTGACCTTGTATCGAAATAGTTATGGCCGATAAAATGGTCAATAGTGTTAGTAGTCTTTTCTTCATAGGTTATAAGTTAGGTTATGTAATAGCTTAGGAGTAGTTGGATGCAAAGATACAAAATGTTTTGTACATTCCCAAAAGTTTCCGCCAAGAATCCTCCGTTTTACTATATTAGGCTTGTGTTTTCATCCAATGCGGATGCCCTTTATCGTGTGTATAGGGCTCGTCCTTGTTGAGGCCTATCCTCGTTGGTCGTGAGGCCTATTCTCGTCGCCCACGAGGCCTATTCTCATTTTTATTGCTCATTTTGTGCCTTTTGAGCAGGGAATGGATGCAGGCTGACGGCTTGGCTAATCCTCGTATTCAAAGTCCTCGAGGTCCTCCAAATCGTCTATGTCCTCAACGTCGTCTATGTATGTTATCTCATCGTCTGCACCCTCGTCGGCCAGTTCTTCGGCAAAGTGGCTCATGTCTTTGTCGCGGTGGACAAGGGTATCCTCGGTTAGGGCAGAAGCCAACTTGTTGCTTTCTGCATTCAGTTCGCGCCACAATACGTCTTTTAATTCGTCAAGTCCTTTTCCTGCAACAGCAGAGATGAAGACGCAGGGCAGGTCTTGGGGCAACGTTTCGCGCAACATTTCAATGAGTTCGTCGTCCAGAAGGTCACATTTGGTAACGGCCAGTACGCGGTGTTTCGACAACATGTCGGGATTGAACTGAGCCAGTTCGTTGAGCAGAATTTCGTACTCTCGTTTGATGTCGTCTGTGTCGCCAGGTACCATGAAGAGCAAGAGCGAGTTGCGCTCGATGTGCCGAAGGAAGCGCAGGCCGAGTCCCTTACCCTCGGCGGCTCCTTCGATGATGCCGGGAATGTCGGCCATTACAAACGACTTTTGGTCGCGATAGCCTACAATGCCCAAAGAGGGTTCCATCGTGGTGAAAGGGTAGTTGGCAATCTTTGGGCGGGCATTGGAGAGTGAGGACAATAGGGTCGACTTGCCCGCATTGGGGAAGCCCACCAAACCTACGTCGGCTAATAATTTCAATTCTAAGATGACGGTCATCTCCTGCATGGGCTCTCCTGGCTGGGCATAGCGCGGGGCTTGATTGGTGGCGGAGCGGAACTGAAAGTTGCCCAGTCCGCCTCGTCCTCCTTTAAGGAGCACGATTTCTTGACCATCGTAAGTAATGTCGCAGACGTAGCGACCCGTCTCAGCATTGTAGACTACCGTACCGCAGGGAACGTCGATGTAAACGTCTTTGCCGTTGGTTCCGTGACATTTGTCGCGTCCGCCATTTCCTCCGTGCTCGGCAAAGATGTGGCGCTCATACTTGAGGTGGAGCAGCGTCCAGTAGTTGTGGTTGCCGCGTAAAATGATGCTCCCACCTTTGCCGCCGTCACCGCCGTCTGGTCCGCCGTTGGGATTGTATTTTACGTGGCGGAGATGCATGGAGCCTCGCCCTCCCTTGCCTGAGCGGCATAATATCTTGACGTAGTCTACGAAATTGCTTTCCATGTATTGTGTCTATATGGGCAATATTAAATGCTTTTATGTTCCCTTATAAGTTGTCAATCACCTGCCGTATATCGCTGAAGATACGCTCTAAATCGCCAGAACCGTTGATGTGGTGGTGCAAACCCTTCTGCTTGTACCACTCAATGAGGGGCTGGGTCTGAGAGTGGTAGACAAGCAGGCGCTTTCTGATGGTTTCTTCGTTATCGTCGGCACGCCCGCTCTCTTGCCCACGTTGGATAAGACGCGTCATCAGTTCGTCCTCAGGCACGTCAAGTTCTATCATAGCTGCTATGTGGTCGCCGCGCTCTTGAAGCATCTGTTCCAAGACCTCAGCTTGAGGGATAGTGCGAGGGAATCCGTCGAAGATGACCCCTTTGTGGCCTCGTCCATAGGAATCGTACACTTTTGCCAGAATATTGACCATAAGGTCGTCAGGAACGAGATTGCCCTTGTCTATGAAACTCTGAGCCGTTTTGCCCAACTCTGTCCCTTTTTTAATTTCGTTACGGAGTACTTCGCCCGTAGAGATATGTTCCAGTCCATAATACTCTATCATCATATTGCTCTGAGTACCCTTCCCTGAGCCTGGAGCACCGAAAATAACTATGTTCTTCATTTGGATTCTCTTTTGTTGGTTGTTTTGCTTGATTTGCGTGGCCTTTCCTTTATACCACAGGTCCGTGATGAGGTCTGTCTTGCGGGCTTCTAAATCGCTGGGCAGATGGGGCAGTTTGACTTGTCGCATCACTTTTCTGCTAACGTATAGATTTCTGGTAGGTTACGTCCCTGCTGGTCGTAGTCAAGTCCGTAGCCTACAATGAAATCATTGGGGATGGAGAAGCAAGGATAGTCAATGTCTATTTTCTCCTTCAGTTTGTCAGGCTTTACAAAAAGTGTGGCTATGTGTATTTCTTTGGGATTACGCACGCTCAGCGTGTCGAGCATTTGGCGCATAGTGTGCCCTGTGTCGACTATGTCCTCGACAATAACGATAGTACGTCCCGTAATGTCTACATTCAGCCCGATTACCTCCTTTACTTGTCCCGTAGAAATGACTCCCATGTAAGACGCCAACTTGACAAATGAAATCTCGCAAGGAATGGTAATCTCGCGTAGCAAGTCGGCGGTAAACATAAACGCACCATTTAGGATGCTGAGAAAGAGCGGGTTCTTACCCTCCATATCCTTGTTGATTCGGGCACCCACCTCCTTGATGCGTTGTTTTATCTCAGCTTCTGAGATAGATGTCTTAAATGTTTTGTCTTTGATTTTGACGGTGCTCATAGCCTTAAAACATAAATTTTGGCACAAAATTACTAAATTTTCGGCAAAGATTATACATAGATTAGCATATTTTTCGTATTTTTGCAACGCAATGAAGATATTTACCAGTACACAAATACGTGAGTTAGATAAATATACCATCGAGAATGAACCCGTTTCGAGTATCAATCTCATGGAGCGCGCAGCAAAGGCTCTGGCGCGTGCTATCACAGAAGTCTGGTCGTCTTCAACGCCTGTCATCGTGTTCGCGGGGCCTGGAAATAACGGAGGCGACGCGTTAGCTGTATCTCGTTTGCTGGCTGAACAAGGTTATCAAGTGACCGTATATTTGTTCAATATCACAGGAGCTCTGTCACCTGATTGTCTGGCCAACAAGCGCAGGTTGCAGGAGACGAAGAAGGTAGGCAACTTTATAGAGGTCACTCAAGAGTTTGACCCACCTCGTCTGGACCAAGGCATGCTGGTAGTCGACGGTTTGTTCGGCTCGGGACTGAACAAGCAACTCGCGGGCGGTTTTGCATCTCTCGTGAAATATATCAATAGTTCAGCTGCTCAAGTAGTCAGCATTGATGTGCCGTCTGGCTTGATGACGGAGGACAACTCATATAATGTACGGGCTAATATTATCCGTGCTACGATGACGCTTACACTTCAGCATCCCAAACTTGCCTTCCTATTTCCCGAGAACCAGATCTTTGTTGGACAATTGCGTGTATTGGATATCCGTCTGAGTCAGGAGGGTATTAGCAAAATGGATGCCCAGTATATGATGACAGACGAAAGTATGGTGCGTCAACTTTTGCAAAGTCGTAGTCCGTTTGCCCATAAGGGACAGATGGGTAATGCACTTGTTGTTGCGGGTAGTTATTGTATGGCTGGTGCTGCAGTGTTGGCTGCTCGTGCTTGCTTGCGTTCAGGAGTTGGCAAAGTGACGGTCTGCACTTCTAAGTGTAATATCTCTGTCTTACAAATGTCTGTCCCTGAGGCCATCGTCAGAACGGGGCCAGATGAGACTATCTTTGCCGAGCCTTTAGAGACCGAAGATTATGATGCTATGGGTATTGGGCCAGGACTTGGTCATAGCGAACAGACGGCCATAGCGCTCATATCGCAATTGCGTAGTGCTCAATGTCCTGTTGTCGCTGATGCTGATGCCATTAACATCTTGGCCAATCATCGTGCTTGGGTTCAGCAACTTCCTAAGGGTATTATTCTGACACCCCACCCCAAAGAGTTTGACCGTCTGGAGGGTCATTCTGCCGACAGCTATGAACGACTCGTTAAGGCACGCAATTTAGCTATGCGATTGCAAGGTTACGTCATTCTCAAAGGTCACTATACGGCGATATGCCTGCCTGACGGACGTATTTTGTTTAATCCTACGGGTAATGCTGGAATGGCTACGGCTGGTAGCGGAGACGTATTGACTGGCATCATTACAGGACTTTTGGCTCGTGGTTACAAGGCTCAAGATGCCTGCATAGCAGGGGTCTATCTGCATGGGTTAGCTGGTGACTTGGCTGCTTGTGAATTTGGTGAAGAAAGTTTGGTGGCTGGTGACATCATACGTTATCTTCCTCAAGCCTTTAAGAGACTCAAGGAATAAGGTGTTGTATCCCCTTAAAATCTGGCTATACGCAACTTCTCTAAAGTTAAAATGGTGTTTCCTAAAAGAAAAAAGAGGCTTGTGGCCTCTTTTTGAAAGGTGACTCGTTTGGGGCTCGAACCCAAGACCCCAACATTAAAAGTGTTGTGCTCTACCAACTGAG
>JAFLSF010000015.1 GCA_022511045.1 Prevotella sp. | reverse complement strand
ATATTATTATCAATAACTTGACTATTATTTAATGACACTCCAGACGGATTTCCCGCTTCATTTCCCTCACGTGGGGAAAGTGGGGAAAATGGGGAAAACTGCCTGCTCAGAGCCGAGAGGGGAATAAAATAATGGAGTGGAAGTCCCCCACTCCATTTATTGATTATATCTTGCGTGAAAGTAATAAGGTTACTCTCTCTTTCCGAAGATACGAAGCAAATAGAGGAATAAGTTGATGAAGTCGAGATATAGCGTCAGTGCGCCAAGAAGGGCCAACTTCTGCATACTCTCGCTGGCATCGGGGGCCTGAAGCATCATCTGCTTAATCTTCTGGGAATCCCATGCGGTGAGTCCTACGAAAATAAGTACGCCAACGTAACTCAAGATGTAGTCAAATCCTGCGCTCTTAACGAAGAAATTGACAACGGTAGCGATAATCAAGCCTATAAGCGCCATATAGAGTATCTTGCCCATAGAGGAGAGGTCGGTCTTGGTGGTATAACCGATGAATGCCATAGCTCCGAAAGTGCCTGCCGTAATAAAAAACACCGTAGCGATGGAGGACCCAGAATAGACCAAAAAGATGCTGGACAGCATAGCGCCATTGATGACGGAATAGAGAATGAACATCAGCGTGGCGGTGGTCAGTGATATGCGATTGATGGCGGCCGACAAGCCAATTACAAGCGCTAACTCGGCTATGACCAATATCCAGAACAGGGAGGGGTTGGTATACAGCATCTGCTTCATGGCAGGCGTATTGGCAACACCATAGGCCGTAATGCCCGTAATAACCAGAGCCAACGTCATCCATGTATACACCTTGCGCATCAGCACAGAAAAGGTGTCAGAGACAGCCCACTGTCGCTCGTTGGCATATTCTTTCAGTTCGTAATCTTGATAATTCATGTTATTTTCTCCTTTGTTAATTTATAATAATACGCTACAAAGGTACAAATTTATTTGACTCACTGATATATTCTTTATCTTAAAAAAGAATAAAAGGCAGCATATACGCCATCTTTTTTGTATTTTTGCATCCAAGAAAATACTCCTGCAATGAAACAGAGACTCACAATAGCCTTACTCGCAGTGATGCTGACCCTCAGTATTGAAGCACAAGCAGTACTCTCCCACCCCTGGGCGCATAAACGTGTAGCGTACTTTGGCGACTCCATTACTGACCCTCAGAACGACGGGTCGAAGTTGAAATACTGGAACTTTCTGCAAGATTGGCTGGACATCACACCATTGGTGTACGGTAAAAGCGGTCGGCAGTGGGACGACATACCCCGTCAGGCAGACTTGCTACAGAAAGAGCATGGCGACGCGGTAGATGCTATCGTCATCTTCATAGGCACCAATGACTACAACAACGGAGTGCCCATTGGCGAATGGTTCGAGGAAAAGGAGGAGCAAGTGGTATATGGGCATGGCGAGCCTAAAAAGCCTGTAGTTCGCAAACGCCGTTCAATATTGATGGACAAAGGAACCTATCGAGGACGTATCAACATCGCATTAGACAAGTTAAAGCGAATGTACCCCGAGAGACAGATTATATTATTAACTCCCATACACCGTGCCCAGTTTTATCGCAGCGAGACTAACTGGCAAATTACTGAAGACTACACCAACTCGGGCGGCATCTATTTGGAAGAATACATTAACGCAGTAAAAGAGGCTGGTAATATCTGGGCCGTACCCGTCATAGACTTGAATGCCGTGTGCGGGCTCTATCCCATGATGGACGAATATGGCCAATACTTCCACGACAAAGATACCGACCGTCTACATCCCAATGACAAAGGGCATGAGCGGATGGCGCGAACATTGTACTATCAATTAGGCACACTGCCCTGCACATTTTGAATGTGAAAAGGGTGCGTCAGGGATGCACACTGAGCATTAGCAAAAAGCATTGAGAAGGCCTATTATGTAGTCGACCTCTGCATTTGTCATAGTCTGGTTGCAAGGTAGCGAGAGTTGCTCTTGGTGAATAGCCTCCGTGACAGGCAAGGAAAGCTGGTTCCACTGATGATAGCAAGCCTGTTTGTGGGGAGGTATGGGATAGTGTATCTCCGTTTCTACTTCATGCCTTAACAAATATTGGCGCAGTTCGTCACGACGTTTACAGAGAATGGGGAAAATGTGATAAACGGAATCGCGCTCGGACTGAGGAACAATAATATTAGGGTTCTTCACCTTATCTATGTACATCGCTGCAATCTCCTTACGGTGCTGGTTGGCGGTATCAAGACCCGCCAGTTTTATATCAAGGATAGCGGCCTGCAACTCGTCCATACGAGAATTACGACCGATGTAGTCGAAAACGTATTTGCGGGAAGAACCATAGTTTGCAATCGAACGAATGAGAGTAGCCAATTCCTCGTCATTAGTTGTAACAGCCCCTGCATCGCCTAAGGCTCCAAGATTTTTAGAGGGATAAAAGCTATGGGCAGCAGCATCGCCCAAAGAGCCCGTATGAGCCCCTTTATAGGTGCAGCCATGTGCCTGAGCATTATCCTCTATCAGTTTCAACTGGTATCGACGGCACAACTCTCCTATCCTATCCGTATAGGCACAACGGCCATACAGATGGACAATCATAAGAGCACGGGTACGAGGCGTAATAGCCTCTTCTATCTTTGCATCGTCTATCTGTAGCGTGTTAATATCTGGCTCTATCAAGACAGGAGTCAATCCGTTCTCGGTAATGGCAAGGATGGTAGCAATATATGTATTGGCTGGTACTATAACCTCGTCGCCGTCTTGCAAGACTCCCGTTTCCTTATAGGCACGCAGAATAAGCGTCAGCGCATCAAGCCCATTGCCACAACCCACACAGAAATGAGTGCCTATATATGCAGCGTAATGTTCCTCAAACAGCCGAGTGGCCTCACCTTTCAAATACCATCCCCGTCCAAGAATGTCCTCCATTGCTTGACGTATCTCCGTCTCATAAGGAGCATTGACCGCTTTCAAATCCAGATATTTCATCATAGCGTCCATTCGTAAGTGTCATAACAAATACCACGTCCTCCAAAGCCCTCTTTTTGGAAAATCAACGTATCGTTTAAGTCTCCATTCCCCAAGAGATTAGAGGTTCCAAAATCGAAATAATCCATCCCACTTATGCCAAACATCTTCAAAAGTTGTTGGAACAGTAAATCAAGTGCCCCAAGCATCCTACCCTCCTCGTTCGCAGCAATATATTGTGTCTTGACTGTCTTTTTATTGACATAAAGAACCGTTCCTGCTATCATGTCTTGCCCTTTCTTTACAACGAAAAGCCGAATATTCTCAGGGAAATCTGACTGAAGCCCCTGTATTTCCGACAAGCTGTGAACAGGCGAAGCATGGTGCCGTATCTGAAGTGTCCCTTCCAGCAATTGCCAAAAAGCAACGTAATCACTACTTTCTTCTATGGTTAGTCTATTTTTCAAGGCTTTCTTTACCCCTCGTATACGCAAAGTTGATAAAGGTAGAGAATGGCGCAAGAAAACGGCAGATGCCACATCGCGAGAACGAATAGTGGCGTGACAAACGTTTGTCAAGGCAAACAAATCTTCTTCAGAGGGTTGCGAACTATATATCCAAGGGATATGTTTGTAAACCACTTGTCGGATAGTATGATTAGAAAGATACTCATTCAACAGCACAAAGACAGTCCTTATCTCAGCCGTCTTGCAATGTTCATCCATTATCATCCCACCATAAGTCAGCCCTTGATGTGACCACCAAATCCCATCCTTATCTATATTAGCAGGAAAGAGGGCGTATAGTCTATTTTTACGATACACCATCAATGAAAAGTCCTCAAAACGGTCATGGTGGTAGTCCATATAGGCACGATTGAAAAGGAACGTGCCATTCTTCGATTGAGCCACAAACTTATCCCATTCAGCAGCTTTAGAGGGGGTATATCGGACTATCTCAAACATGCTGTGTCAGCTGAAGAAACTCATCATAATCGTAAATATATTCATCTTCATCAAATAGTTCAGATGCCAGTACAAGGCAGACTGCACCACTGGAAAAGTCCTCTAATGTACGCCATGTATTTGTTCCGACATATAGTCCTTGATAGGGATGATTGAGATGAAAAGTCTTGCGTTCATGTCCGTCGAACAATTCCACATCAAAAGAACCGCTGACAGCGATAATAACCTCCTCGCATGTACGATGCGCATGACCACCACGCCGTCCTCCTCCAGGTATATCATACGTCCAATAGACACGCGCTATATCAAACGGCACATGCTTCATTTGTTCTACTACCGTCAGATTTCCCCGCGTATCTGCAATCTTTGGTAAATCTATGAGCCTTCCTATTTCCTTCATGAATGAATGTATTACTATTTCTTTTCGATTATGAGTAGTCGTAATTTCCTATTGATTGGATTCACAAAACAGATATGGGTCAGCCAACTAAGTAGGATAGCAACGCCCAGACAAAGTACTAACATTAACATATAAGGCAGCTGGACATGATACTTTTCTGCATTGTGCAATATAATGGAAAAAATAATTTGATGTAACAAGTAAGTTTCTAAGGTTAAGCCACCAAGCCATACCATAGTACGCGTCTTTAAGAAACGACTAATGAATCCACCACGTTTATCGCCTTGCATAAATATCCAAACCACAGGTACCAATACTAACCAATGAATAAGTGCAACATGCCATTTGTCGTGTAAAGGATAAAAGACTATCGTCAATACTACGCCAACTATCAAGAGAATTTCTTTCCAAGTAGAACTTGCCCCCCCCACAGTGGGATATAATTCATAGCAACGATACATCACCATCCCCCACATAAAATCAAATAGACGGATAGGAGGAAAAACATATAACCAATAATTCAAGTCATCAACCTGTAAGAATGTTACATAAATTACATACACCAATAACAGACAAACAACCAGTCGCAGTAGTCCCCTGCCCTCCATCTTTCCTATTCTCTTATATAAGAAAGGGAACAAAAGTAGGAAAAACATTAGGTCAGAAAGATACCACGAAACCGCATTTCCTGAGAAATAAAAACTTTGCTTTGGAATCCAACTCTGCAACATAAGAATGTTTGGGATGAGAGACTCGTAGTCTTCCGTTACCATCGTGTTACGACGAATAACAACAACCAACAGCAGGCAAAGCAGGTGAAGTGGATAGAACTTAAACAGACGGCACAAAAGATATTGCCCATACTTAAATGTTCCATCCAATACCTTTATCCCATAACTCTTTGACATTACGAAACCCGTCATCAACATAAAAAACATCGGGCCGACTCCAGTACTATGCCCTTCAATCCCCGCATACGAGAAATGCGCTAACATCACCGTCAACGAGAAAACAATACGCAGGGATTGCAGGGTTTCTATCATTTTTTCATATACGGGTCTGTTCCTAATACCGTCTTCGCTAATCGCTTAGCCTTATCACGCAAGGCTGTAGTATCGGCAGAAGAATCGCCATAGCAGAGGACAACTCCCATACGACGACCGAAGTGAGCCTCTGGCTTGCCGAAAATACGAATACGAGTATAATCCTCTTTTAAAGCATCAACAAGATTGTACTGTAGAGGGGTCTGTAAAGCATCATTTTGATGAGCTGTTGTTTCTGGAGCGAGAATAACGGCAGAAGCACCAGCATGCTCCAGATGAATACCCGCAATAGGCAAGCCCATGACAGCACGGAAATGTAACTCAAACTCGCTAAGGTTGGTAGTATGTCCCAGCGTCACCATGCCAGTGTCGTGAGGACGTGGACTCAGTTCCGAGAAAATGACCTCGCCCTGTCTGGTAAGAAAGAATTCAACGCCCCAAATACCATAGCCCGTAAGTGCCTTTGTTATCTTGTCAGCCATGTGCTGTGCTTGTTTCAAAGCCTCGTCACTGATTGTATATGGCTGCCATGACTCACGGTAGTCACCACCCTTCTGCACGTGACCGATAGGTGGACAGAACAGTGTTGGGCACCCATGCTGCTGCGTGACGGTCAATAAGGTAAACTCCGACTCAAAGTCAATGAATTCTTCAATAATGACTTCCTTCACGTCACCACGCGAGCCTTCCATCGCCTCGCGAAATGCCAGCTCCAATTCATCGTCGTTATGAACATAGCTCTGGCCATGCCCACTGGATGACATCAAGGGCTTAACGACACATGGAAAGCCTATTTCGTCAGCAGCCTTCTTAAATTCATCAAATGTTTTGGCATAGAAATATTTGGCAGTACGCAGGCCAAGTTCTTGAGAAGCAAGGTCGCGGATGGCACGACGATTCATAGTATAGTTGACGGCACGCGCCGAGGGTACCACTTGAATACCCTGTTCCTCGAACTGGAAAAGGCGCTCTGTGCGGATAGCTTCTATCTCTGGAACTATAATATCAGGCTGATGTTTCTTCACGATAGCCTCCAAAGCATCGCCATCAAGCATGGAGAAAACCTCCCGCTCATCGGCTACCTGCATAGCAGGAGCATTATCATATCGGTCGCATGCAACCACATAAACACCAGCACGCTTAGCGGCAATAACAAACTCCTTACCCAGTTCTCCCGAGCCTAATAATAGTATTTTCTTCATCTGCCCTTGTACATGTTATCGTAATACTTCTGATAATCGCCAGAGGTCACATTGTCCAACCATTCTTGATTGTCAAGATACCAGCGAACTGTCTTCTCAATACCCTCCTCAAATTGGAGCGACGGTTCCCAACCAAGCTCCTTTTGCAGCTTTGAAGAGTCAATGGCATAACGCAAATCATGGCCTGCGCGGTCTGTAACAAAGGTAATAAGGTCCATATCCTCACCTTCCTGACGACCTAACAGATGGTCAACAGTCTTAATCACCACCTTGATAATATCGATGTTCTTCCACTCATTAAAGCCGCCTATATTGTATGTCTCTGCTATCTTGCCCTCGTGGAAAATGAGATCAATAGCACGGGCATGGTCTTCAACAAAGAGCCAGTCGCGGACATTCTCACCCTTTCCATAGACGGGCAACGGCTTCCTATGACGAATGTTATTGATAAACAACGGTATCAACTTCTCTGGAAACTGGTAGGGACCATAGTTGTTAGAGCAATTCGTTACGATGACGGGCAAGCCGTAGGTATCGTGAAATGCCCGTACAAAATGGTCACTCGAGGCCTTTGCAGCACTATATGGGGAGTGCGGGTTGTACTTTGTGGTCTCAAGGAAAAACTTGTCACCATACGCCAAATGATGCTCTGATGACGATGCCGTTGTGGTAAACGGAGGCTCAATGCCCTCGGGATGTGTCAATTCCAATGCGCCATACACCTCGTCGGTGGAGATATGGTAGAAACGTTTGCCCTCATACTTCTCTGGCAAGCTTTCCCAATACAGTTTTGCAGCTTGGAGCAGTGATAAAGTACCCATAACGTTAGTCTTAGCAAAGGTAAACGGGTCTTTGATAGAGCGGTCCACATGACTCTCTGCCGCCAGATGGATAATGCCGTCCACCTGCTTGTCTTGCATCAACTGATAGAAGGCGTCGAAATCGCAAATATCCATCTTAACAAACTCGTAATTGGGCTTGTCCTCTATGTCTTTTAGATTCGCCAAGTTACCAGCATACGTCAGTTTGTCGAGATTGATGATGTGATACTCGGGATATTTGTTCACAAACAAGCGCACAACGTGGCTTCCAATGAAGCCTGCGCCACCAGTAATAACAATTGTACGTTTCATATCTCTTTTTACTTAATGTTTTCCTAATGTAATAACCTCACAATCCTTAAATTCCTTGCCGTCAATAGTCAGACGTACAAGCGTCCGTTCCTTGTGCCATCCCTGCAGGCCAGCAGCCCCGGGATTAACGTGTAACAATCCTAATGTCTTGTCGTATTTCACCTTTAAAATATGCGAATGGCCTGCAATAAACAACTGGGGTGGCGAGGCATAAATCCTACTCCGAATAGAATAATCATAATTGCCTGGATAGCCGCCTATATGTTTCATCAGCACGTCAACCTCTTCACACTTCCAACGCAATACTTCTGGGTACATCAGCCGCAGATCGCCACCATCGCAATTGCCGCAAACAGCCCGCAGAGGACGAAATTCTGCTAATTTCTCCGCCACTTCTACGGAGCCTATGTCACCCGCATGCCATATTTCATCACAAGGCTCAAAGTAGTGTAGATACTTCTCGTCCCAATAGCTATGCGTATCACTGATGATGCCAATTCTTTTCATATTCGTAACAAGGATAACGGAGATTGTTTGTATTATAAGTTAAAGTGTTTACGAATAAAGTTGGCAATAAGTTTCTCAGTTTCTACCATTCCCAAGATACTCGAGTCTATGCATAGGTCGTAACTCTCTGCGCATCCCCATTTCTTTCCTGTAAAGTAGTTGTAATACGAAGCCCTATCATTTTCGGCCTGCAGTATAAAGCGTTTAGCCTCCTTGGGTGTCATCTGCTTATGCGCTAACAACTGCTCAATACGATAACGCATCGAAGCTGTAATAAATATCTTCACCACATTAGGCATATCGCGCAAGATATAGTCGGCACAACGCCCGACGAACACACAATTGCCCTCTGCGGCAGCCTTGCGAATAGCATCGCTCTGAAATTGGAAAAGGCTCTCCTGCGAGATGTTGGAGTGATAGATATTACTATTCGGATAAGAAGACTGCATGCAGAACAACGATTTAAAGAATCCCTTTTGCTCGTCATTCTGTTCAAACACTTTCTCACTAAAACCACTTTCCTTGGCTGCTAAGTTTAACAGCTCACGGTCGTAGTACTTAGCATTGAAGTCCATCGCCAGCATACGGGCAATGTCATGTCCGCCGCTACCAAGTTGACGTCCTACACAAATAATGAGATGCTTATTATTTTCCATTTACCTTGTTTTTCTTTATATACCACATCAACATCGGAATGGTCATGAGAAACGCCACGAGGTCGCTCATAGGCATAGAATACCAAACACCATCTAACTGCCAAAACAACGGGAATATGTATGCCATCGGCAACAGCATGAGCAACTGGCGCGACAATGAAAGGAAGATGCTCACTTTCACCTTGCCAATACACTGGAAAAAGTTTGTAATGACGGCTTGGGAGCCTACGACGAAGAACACCAGCATATCTATCTTTAGACCGCGAGCAGACAGTTTTATCAACACAGGGTCTTTCGTAAAGATACGGACTATCTCATTGGGAAACAGCATCGACAATGCCCAACCCACCAACAAAATACTCGTTGCGGAGGCGATTGTCAGCCATAGACAACGGAACATACGGTCGTATTTCTCGGCTCCGTAGTTATAACCCACTATGGGTTGCATGCCTTGATTCATACCCATGACAAACATGAAGAACATCATCACCATTGAGTGGGCTATCGAGAAAGCTCCTACCGCCATATCACCGCCATATCGCACAAACTGATTGTTCATAAAGATTACGATAACACACGAGGTGACATTCATGAGAAAAGGCGAGACACCAATGGCTATTATATTGCGCACAAGGTCAGCTTTCAGTTTATATATACCACGTTTCAGATGCAAAATCTCCTTTTGATCACTGAACTGCCACATTTGCCAGCAGAGTGCTAACGTCTGCGAAGTAATTGTCGCCATAGCTGCGCCTCGAATTCCCCAACGGAACCACCAAACGAAAGCAATCACCAGTACGATGTTACACCCTACGGTAAACAATGTCGCAAACATAGCCTGCTTAGGCTTGCCAACTGCCCGAAGTACGGCGTTCATACCGAAATACATGTGCGTAATCATGTTTCCAAGCAGAATAATCTCCATGAACTCTCGGGCATAGGGAAGCGTCACGTCGCTGGCACCAAAGAAACGCAGGATGGGGTCAAGGAATACCAGACAGACGACCATAAACAAAAAGCCAATAATGAGGTTAAGTGTCACTGTGTTTCCCAGCAAATACTCAGCCCGCTTATAGTTCCTCTGTCCTAAATTCACAGAGATACACGTTGAGGCGCCAATGCCTACCGCAGCACCGAAGGCACCGCTCAGATTCATAAAAGGAAAGGTTATGCCCAAACCAGCAATAGCCTCTGGTCCCACAACCTGACCTATAAAAGCTCGGTCAATGATGTTATAAAGACTGGCAGCCATCATGGCCACGATAGCAGGCAGGGCATACTGTGTCAGTAGCTGCCCTACAGGCTTGGTGCCCAACTCCAATGTTGCTTGCCTATTGTCCATATATATAAATAATGTGCAAAGGTAGTATTTATTATCCAGCCCACCAAATCTTTTGGCATAATATTGCCTTAAAATTAAAGAAAATTATGTACCTTTGCAACCCGAATTGCTAAAAACTAACTAAAACACGCTATGCAACGACTGATATACCTGTTGACGATTCTTTTCTCAGCAGTCCTTTCTCCAAACGCAGAAGCGGCAAATATGGCAGCCCGCGTCAAATACAAGGGCGGACCAGCCTACATCTATCGCATCTATCTGAGCGACAAGCACGACACACCCTATTCCATCGACCGTCCCTCCCGCTTTCTTTCACGGCGTTCCATAGAACGGCGCAATAGGCAGAACCTGCCCATAGACTCTACCGACCTGCCTGTCAGTCCGCACTACATCCAGCTTTTACGACAGAAAGGCGCCACGATTATAGGACAGAGTCGCTGGCAAAACACCCTATTGGTCTGTGCTGATGACTCGTTAGTCATTCGCGAATACTGTCAGTTACCTTGTGTCCGCGCTTGCCGACTGGTCTGGCAGGCTCCCGACTCCATCACTCCAACAGCCCAGCGTACGAAGTACAACGAACAGTTGGAGGAGCATTTCTATACGCCTAAACAAGCTTATGGCAAGACTTATGAGCAACTCAACATCCTTCAAGGCCTGCGCCTACACGATATTGGCATGCGGGGTGAAGACATGATGATAGCTGTACTTGACGGCGGATTTAGGAATGTTGACCGCATCCCTACGTTCCAGCACATTGACATTCGCGGTTTTCGTGATTTCGTCACCCCTTCGTCGCCCACCCTTTTTGCCGAGACAGATCACGGTACAAAGGTTCTCTCAGCTATGGCTATCAATGAACCCAATTACTATATAGGTAGTGCCCCCAAAGCCTGCTATTGGCTGTTGCGTTCCGAAGACCAGCAAACGGAGCAAGAAGTAGAAGAAGACTATTGGACAATGGCTGCTGAATTTGCCGACTCGGTAGGCTGTGACCTCATCAGTTCGTCGTTGGGATACACCGAATATGACCACCGCTATATGACTCACCACCTTTGGCAGCTGGATGGACGAACAGCCTTTGTCAGCCAAACGGCCTCCATGTTGTTCCGAAAGGGTATGATTCTCATCAATTCTGCAGGGAACTCAGGTATGGGAACATGGAAGAAAATCGGTGTTCCAGCCGATGCTGACCACATACTAACGGTAGGTGCCATTTCGGCTGACGAGCCCCATCCCATTGCCCCGTTCAGTTCTATCGGCCCATCACAAGATGGCCGAGTCAAACCAGATATTGTGGCCATAGGCGCGCCAGCCTATCTTATCAACGGACGGGGAGCCATCATGCAAGATATGGGAACCTCGTTTTCAACACCTATAGTCTGCGGTTTTGTGGCTTGCCTGTGGCAGGCTTTGCCCCAATTAAGTGCTGAAGAACTGATTGAACTGGTTCGTCAGACGAGCGACAATGCCGACCACCCAGACAATATTCGCGGCTACGGTGTTCCTCACTTTTGGCGTGCCTACATGTTGGGCAGGCTCAAAGTGGAACAAAAACAAAGACAGCAAGCATGGAACAACATAGAATGACGCTTAGACTGCTCAATGCCTTAGTCCGCGAAACTATTGAGGCGGGCCTGCCAGACGAGTATTGGGTGGAGGCCGAGCTATCGGAATGTCGTGAACGGGGCGGACATTGCTACATGGAATTAGTGGAGAAAGACGAGCAGACCAATACTCCTGTGGCGCGAGCCTCAGCCAAGTGTTGGCGAGGAACGTGGCAGTTGGTTCAACCCACCTTTGAGCGAGCCACAGGACAGCCTTTGCGAGCTGGCTTGAAGGTATTGCTCAAAGTCTATGCACAATTCCACGAAGCGTTCGGTTTCTCGTGGATTGTGACGGATATAGACCCCAACTATACTATCGGCGATATGGTTCGGCGTCGCCAGGAAATCATCCAACAATTAAAGCAAGAGGGCATCTTCGACCTGCAAAGAGAGTTACACATTCCGTTCTTTGCCCAACGGATAGCCGTCATATCAGCTGAAGGAGCAGCTGGCTACGGCGACTTTGTGCGCCAATTGGAGGATAACGATTACGGGCTTCGTTTTCAGATAACGCTCTTTCCTGCTATCATGCAGGGCGAACAGGTAGAGGCTTCCGTCATCTGTGCCCTAAACAAAATCTACGAGCGGGCTGACGATTTCGACGTAGTGTGCATCCTTCGGGGCGGAGGAGCCTCAGCCGATTTGAGTGGGTTCGACACGTTAGCATTAGCCGAGAACGTCGCTCAGTTCCCGCTACCCATCATCACAGGTATTGGCCACGAACGCGATGAGAGTATCTTAGACATGATTAGTCACACGCGAGTCAAGACACCTACGGCGGCGGCCGCCCTGTTGGTGGATCATCTGAAAAGGATTTTGGAACGCATAGAACAAGCGGAGACTAGCATCAAAAACTACCTTACGGAGCACATCCACTACCAGCAACAACGCCTTAGCCAATGGGCAACGCTCATCCCTACCCTTGCTCTGCGCACCACCAACGAGCAACGTCACCGCATAGAAATGCTTGCCAACCGTTTACCCGTAGCGTTGGAGAGGAGGCTGACTCACCAAAAGCACCATTTAGAAAATATCGGAATACAACTAAAAGGCTTCGACCCGCAAATCCAACTCAGCCGAGGTTATAGCATAACCCTGCACAACGGGCGAGCCGTACGCAATGCCGACGAACTGAAAGCGGGCGACGAGATAATAACAAGAGTAGAGAAAGGAACACTAAAATCTATTGTGAAATGAACGAAGAACTGAAATACGAACAAGCGCTGACCAAGTTAGAAACTATCGTACACAAGATGGAAGCCAACGAATACGACATCGACGAGTTGGCGCAGCAACTGAAGGAAGCCCAGAAACTCATTAAGTTCTGCAAGGACAAACTGACCAAGACAGAGGCCGAACTTCAGAAGATTCAAAACGAGGCATAGACACGCTAAAAACGAGGACTATCCGCACCAAGACTGCGGACTATCCGCACTAAGAGCGTGGACTATCCGCACTAACAACCCTCCTCTGAGTGGTAATTTATGCGGGTTAGTGCAAAAAACAGTCCGAAATGTTGCTATTCTGACCAAAAAATTGTAACTTTGCAATCAGAAAGCAACAATAAATAAGATGAGCATGATGAAAAACTTTGATTGGGCAAACTTGTCGTTCGGTTATAACAAGACCGACTACAACGTGCGCTGTTACTATCGTGACGGCCAGTGGGGGGAGATTGAAGTCTGCTCCGACGAGTATCTGAAGTTGCACATGGCTGCTACTTGCCTTCACTACGGGCAGGAGGCTTTTGAAGGTCTGAAGGCCTATCGGTGCAAAGATGGCAAAGTACGCGTCTTCCGCGTGGAGGACAACGCCAAACGCCTGCAATCAACCTGTCGGGGAATACTGATGCCAGAACTCCCGACAGAGCGTTTCGTCGAAATGGTCAAGAAGGTGGTGCGTCTGAACCAAGAATACATCCCTACTTACGAGAGCGGAGCCACGCTTTATATCCGACCTTTGCTTATCGGCACGTCTGCCCAAGTGGGTGTTCATCCCGCCAAAGAGTATTGCTTCCTTATTTTCGTCACGCCCGTAGGTCCCTATTTCAAGGGCGGCTTCTCGAGCAATCCTTATGTTATTATACGTGACTTCGACCGCTCGGCACCGCTTGGCACGGGTATGTACAAGGTGGGTGGCAACTATGCAGCCTCGCTCTTTGCCAACAACTTGGCACACGAAAAGGGCTACGCCTGCGAGTTTTATCTTGATGCAAAAGAGAAGAAATACATCGACGAGTGCGGTGCCGCAAACTTCTTCGGCATTAAAGACAATACTTATGTCACGCCCAAATCAACCTCCATCCTACCCTCCATCACCAACAAGAGCTTGATGCAAGTTGCCGAGGACTTGGGCATGAAGGTAGAGTGCCGCCCCATTCCCGAGGAGGAGCTCGAGACCTTCGAGGAAGCTGGAGCCTGCGGAACGGCCGCCGTCATCAGTCCCATATCGTACATTGACGACTTAGATACAGGCAAACGCTACGATTTCGGCGATAAGCCGGGTCCCGTCTCCAAGCGTTTATACGACACTTTGCGTGGCATACAATATGGCGAAATAGAAGACAAGCACGGTTGGACAACTATCGTGATAGAGTAAACAAGCAAATATAAATAATTAAAGCTATGGATTCAAATCAAGGTTATAAAAACAGAGCGTTGGCCGACTTGGAAGGCAACTGGACCGACGCAGCTATCGTGACGTTAGTATTACTCCTTGTTCTCGAAGTAGGAGGCGGTAGCATCTCCTTTATCATGCCTCCCCTTATTGAGAAAGGAACGCATTTCGTATGGTTCCTATTGTGTATTCCACTGGGTTGGGGATATACAGTAATGTTCCTTGACTTCATTCGTTACTCTGAGAAGCTCACGCTGTCCAAGATGTTTAGTGGATATAAGGAGTGGAGTCGCACCATCACTACCTATTTGCTAATGTACATTTACATCTTCCTTTGGACGCTGCTGCTCATTATCCCGGGCATCATCAAGGCTTACTCCTATGCTTTGACACCTTATATTTTGAAAGACAATCCCGAACTCAGCAACAATGCCGCCATTGAGGAGAGTATGCAAATGATGGACGGTCACAAGTGGAAACTCTTTTGGCTCCACTTGAGTTTTATAGGATGGCTGATTCTCAGCCTGCTGACGTTAGGTATCGGTCTCATCTTCTTACAGCCTTACATGCGGGCCGCAGAGTCTCACTTCTACGAAGACTTAAAGCGCGAAAAACAAGTTTATTAAGGCTGAGCAGCTATAAATGGGCAAAGGAAAGCTGGCGAAGTTCGCCGATATGGAAACTTACGGTAACGTGTTCCAATACCCTTATTCGGTAGTGGAACATGTGCCGTTTAAAATGCAAGGTCATTGGCACGAGCAGTACTTCGGCAATCAAAACCCCATAGTATTGGAGTTGGGTTGCGGAAAAGGTGAATATACTGTCGGGTTAGCAAAGCAATATCCAGACCTTAATTTTGTCGGTGTAGACATTAAGGGCGCGCGCATGTGGACTGGAGCCACGCAGGCTTTGCAGGAAGGACTAAAGAATGTTGCCTTTTTGCGCACCAACATTGAGATTATAGAGCGTTTCTTCGCTCCCAACGAAGTGCAGGAGATATGGCTGACGTTCAGTGACCCGCAGATGAAGAACTCTCGAAAGCGACTCACTTCAACCTACTTTATGGAACGCTACAGGAAGTTCCTTGTCAACGACGGTATTATCCACCTCAAGACAGACTCCAATTTTCTCTTTACCTATACTACCTATATGGTAGAGCACAACCGTTTGCCCGTTGACTTTCGCACCACCAATCTTTATGACAAAGCACTAAATGATAGCGTTGCGGCAACTGCTGCCTCAATCCAGACCTACTATGAATCCATGTGGATAGCGCATGGTCTCGACATCAAATATATGAAATTCCGCTTACCTCACAAGGGTGTGTTGGAGGAACCAGATGTGGAAATTCCACTCGACGACTACCGTTCCTATCATCGCGACAAACGCAGCAGTTTAAGCGTAAGCAAATAGACATAGCACAAAAAACAACGTTGACAACATGAAAACAGGCTTTATCACTCTTTTGCTAACACTTATAGGCTACGGAAATATTGCAGCATATAACGATAAGACCGCACAACATGACTCGACAACCATTGACAAGGAGACTAACCTACAGGGCATCACAGTAACTTCGCACCAATCGGTGCGCCGTATGGCTGGTGCAATAAATGGCTCTGTTATTACTCAAGCGGAACTTTTCCGTGCTGCTTGTTGCAATCTCGGCGAGAGTTTCTCTACTAATCCTTCCGTAGACGTCAGCTATTCAGATGCTGCTACTGGTGCCAAACAAATCAAGTTGCTTGGACTAAGTGGCACTTATGTACAAATGATGACCGAGACCCTGCCCGACTTTCGTGGAGCCGCCCTCCCTTTTTCGCTGGACTATGTGCCTGGGCCTTGGATTAAATCAATACAAGTTTCCAAAGGTACGTCAACGGTCAAGAACGGCTCCGAAAGCATTACTGGACAAATTAACATCGAATATAAAAAACCTGACGATGTTGAGCAACTCAATGCCAACGTTTACGGAGATACGAAAAGCCGTTACGAAGCCAACTTTGACGGCAATATACATCTATCCGATAAGTTAAGCACCGTGCTGCTATTGCATGGTGAAAATGACTGGGGAAGTCACGACGACAATGGGGACGGATTTATGGACAAGCCTAATCGCCGACAAATAAACGTGATGAACCGATGGAAGTTAGCCGCAGGCCGATACCTCTTTCATGGGGGTATTCAGTTATTGAGCGAGAAACGAGAGGGCGGACAAACTACTCATCACGTGCAAGACACACCACATAACGACCAACATTCTCCGTATCACAATCAGCTATACGCTATTTCTCTCCGCACCAACCGCTATGCGGCCTACATGAAGCACGCCTTTATTCTCAATCCAAAGCGTAACAGCAATATCGCCATCATGGCTAATGCTTCGCTTCATCAAACTGATGCACGATATGGTTATAAAACCTACAATATAGACCAGTCCGATTTTTACACTCAACTAATGTATGAGACAGATTTGGCACCCTACCACAATCTGAGCATCGGAACAAACATAGACTACAATCACGCCAAAGAATATGATACCGAAAATAGTGTAAAAGGCGATTTAACCACTTTAGGTTTCTACGCCCAGCACACCTACAACCTCCGAGAACGCATTACAGCTATGATTGGTCTGAGGGCTGACCATCATTCGGAATTCGGTTGGGACTTTATCCCCCGCCTACATCTGAAATGGATGCCTGCTGACCTTCTCACTCTACGGGCTACAGCAGGCCGAGGATTACGAACCGTCCGTCCATTGGCCGAAATGCACTATTTGTTAGGCTCAGGCAGAACCTTAAACATCCTTAGTCCTTCTGTCAATGGCCACCATTATATGCAGGAAGCTGCTTGGAACTTTGGTTTAAGTGCTGCCCTCAACATCCCTATTGCTAAGAAGACGTTACGCCTAAATGCAGAATACTATTACACTACATTTCAGAAGCAGGTCGTCATAGATTATGAGAGCGACCCGACTGAGATACGCATCACGTCACTTGACGGACGTTCCTATTCGCATACTTTGCAGATTGATGCTTCCTATCCATTGTTTAGAGGCTTTACATTGACCGCAGCCTACCGACTAAACGATGTGTGGCAGACGATAGACAATCAGTTACGCGAGCGTCCACTGACCAGCAAGTACAAGGGTCTGCTCACCGCCAGCTATAAAAACCCGTTGGAAACATGGCAGTTTGATGCCACGCTGCAACTCAACGGTGGCGGCCGCATCGTGGGTGACGAGCGTTTTAAAGGCTACGAACAAGTGTCGGCACAGATTACTCGTGAGTTTCGCCGCTTTGCTGTCTACGTTGGAGGTGAGAACTTGACAAACTTTCGCCAGTTAGACCCCATCCGTAATGCTGCATCTCCTTTCGACCCAGCATTTGAAAGCACTTTAGTGTGGGGACCCGTTCACGGCCGAATGTTTTATGCTGGCATCCGCCTGCACTTGGAGAAATTTTAATGAAAGAGTAACAAACCAAATAACAAGTCCAAATTATGAAGAAAAACATCCTACTGATGGTTGCATTGCTGCTATCGACTGCTGCCATCGCTAAAAATTTAAAGACCGTCGTTTTTACTACCCTACCGCAGATGCACTGCGAAAATTGCGAACAGAAAATCAAGAAGAACATCCGATTCGTTAAGGGTGTCAAGGAAATCAAGACCGATATTAGCCAACAGACTGTCACCATTACTTACGATGCCGATAAGACCAATCCCGAGGCTATCATTGAGGGTTTCCAACGCATTAACTACGACGCCCGCCAACTCGAGTCTGGGGAGACGGTGAAACAGGATGCCGAAGAGCAATGCGATAACATGTAACCAATACACGGAAGAATAGCCCCTAATTCTACCCTATTTACTGATTTTCTACATCGTTTTTACCCTAAACGTTGTAGAAAATCTTGCTTTGATGCGGAGAATTGCTGGGAATATTGTAACTTTGCCGATGATTTGAATTTAACAAGCAAGATGACACTATATCCTAAGTTGATTATGGACGCGCTGGCAACTGTAACGTATGCCGGCACCAAGAAAAACCTCGTTGATAGCGACATGGTGGCCGACCAGCCTGCTATCAACGGCCAAAAAGTTACCGTCGTATTAGAGTTTCCCCGCGATACCGACCCTTTCCTCAAGTCTACCGTAAAGGCAGCCGAGGCTGCCATCAAGTATCATTGTGGCAAGGATGTAGAGGTGACTATTCAAACAGAATTTAAGTCTAAGCCGCGCCCTGAAGTTGGCAAATTGTTACCCAACGTAAAGAACATCATTGCCGTGAGTTCTGGAAAAGGCGGTGTAGGCAAGAGCACCGTTTCGGCTAACCTTGCCATTGCATTGGCCCGATTGGGATATAAAGTCGGATTGTTAGACACCGACATTTTCGGCCCGTCAATGCCCAAGATGTTCAAGGTGGAAGATGCCAGACCTTATGCTGTAGAAGTAGATGGGCGGCAACTCATAGAGCCCATTGAGGCCTATGGAGTAAAATTACTCTCCATTGGTTTTTTCGTTTCACCCGAGACTGCAACGCTTTGGCGCGGCGGTATGGCGACAAATGCCCTCAAGCAACTCATCGCCGATGCCAATTGGGGAGAATTGGATTATTTTATCCTCGACACGCCTCCAGGCACCAGCGACATTCATTTGACGCTGCTTCAAACGCTGGCCATTACGGGTGCCATCATCGTATCAACCCCACAACAAGTAGCACTGGCTGATGCTCGTAAGGGCATAGACATGTATAAAAACGAGAAAGTGAACGTGCCTATTCTCGGCCTCATTGAGAATATGGCGTGGTTTACGCCCGCAGAACTGCCGCAGAACCGTTATTACATTTTCGGCAAAGAGGGATGCAAACAGTTGGCAGAAGAAATGAACCTGCCGCTTTTGGCACAGATACCTCTTGTGCAGGGCATTTGCAACAGCGGCGACACAGGTGAGCCTGCTGCACTGAATAGTGACACTGCTACAGGGTTAGCCTTTATCAACTTGGCACAAGCCGTAGTTACGGTGGTTAACAAACGTAACCGCGAACAAGCTCCGACTCAGATTGTAGGTATAAAATAACAAGTATTTAATTTTATTACTAATAATATTGCAACTATGAAAAAACTACTCTACAGCGCGGTAGCCGTTTTGATGATGCTCCCCGCAACCATTTTGGCCCAAGACTATTCTAAGTATTATGAGAATTTACCAACAAAGGTTGCACAGGTCTCTGTCCCTACCATTCCAACCAACGAAATTAGTCTTACGGAGGTTGGCGGCGTTGGTGACGGCGTAACATTGAACACTGAGGCTTTCAAGAAGGGCATTGAAGAACTCTCTAAAAAAGGCGGTGGTCGATTGAATGTTCCGCTGGGTATCTGGCTTACTGGACCTATACTTTTACAAGACAATATTGAACTGCACTTAGACAAGAACGCCATCATTATGATGTCACCAGACAAGACGCTTTTTGTTAATGAGAAGTCATCACGATGCCACCCTGGTATCTTCGCCAAGAACAGCAAAAACATCGCTATTACCGGTGAGGGAACCATCGACGGCAACGGTGCTTTCTGGCGTCCTGTAAAGCGACAAAAGGTAAGTGACGTAGAGTGGAAGATGTATAAGAACGTCATCGGCGGTGTTGAGGAGGCCAATGGTACTTTATGGTATCCTTGGAACGTTAAGGCTGGCTATGACAATATTGCTGCCACGCCTAAGAAACAAGAGGGAAAACGTGCAGACTTAGTACGTTTTGAGAACTGTGAGAACATTCTTGTACAAGGCGTTACCGTCCAAAACTCTCCCCGTTTCCACGTTCATCCCTGCTACTCCAAGAACGTCATCATTGACGGTGTCACTGTACGTTGCCCCTGGAACGCCCAAAATGGCGATGCCATTGACTTCTCTGACGTAAACGTTGGTATTATCGTTAACAGCATTGTTGATGCCGGAGACGATGGACTCTGTATGAAAAGCGGCAACTTTAAGCCCGATGCACCCGCAAACGGATGTGCAGACATCATTATCCAAGACAACATTGTCTACCACGCTCATGGCGGATTTGTATTAGGCAGTGAGACTATGCAGGGCATGAAACGTATCGTTGTACGCAACAATCGCTTCAGTGGAACAGAAACAGGCCTACGCTTCAAAAGTGGACTTGGTCGCGGCGGCAAGACGGAACAAATGTTCATTCAAAACATCGTAATGACTGACATCGAGAAGGAAGCCATCATCTTCCAGTGCGACTACATGGATCGTCCTGCTGGTAGCGACCCCAATGCTGTGCCAACCTTTACCGACGAGGAACGTGAAGTAGCTCCTTTCTTCCAAGACATTCACATTGACAACGTCGTTTGTCGCGGAGCCCAGACTGGCATTAAGGCTGGAGGTATCTTGGGACTTGACAACGTGAAAGACATCGACATCCAGAACACTACCATTGTTTACAGGAAGACAGACAAACAGATTGACGAAAAGACAGCCAAACTAAAGATGACGAATGTACGGCTGATTCCTGAGAAAATAAAGTAATCAAGAGTTCATGAGCAAGCAAAAGCTACAATGTTCTACGGCAGAAAAAAGGGTTAATCCTTTCTTTGAGCCTTATGGCACTCCACACGATACCGTTCCTTTCGACCGCATCCGATTAGAAGATTATGAGGAAGCATTCATGGAAGGTATTCGCCGTGACAATGAGCAAATAGAGAAGACCATCAACAACCCAGAACGTCCTACCTTCGACAACACCATTATAAATACAGAAGAAGACGAAGGCTATTACGACTTGCTGGGTCGTGTGTCAACGGTATTCTTTAATTTGCTGTCTGCAGAAACTAATGACGAGATGGATGCGTTGGCACAAAAGATGCAACCAATCCTAACACAACATGCCAACGATGTGCGGCTTAATCCGCGTCTGTTTGAGCGTATTCGTCAGGTACACCTGCACCACCGTAGGCTAAACGCCGAAGAACAGATGCTACTTGACAATTGTTACAATGGTTTTGTACGCAGCGGTGCTTTGCTTGACGATGCGGGCAAAGAACGCCTGAGACAACTGACAGAGGAGGCATCAATGCTTTCGCTGCAATTCTCACAGAACTTACTAAAAGAGAACAAGGCCTTTCAACTGCACATTACCGACGAGAAACAACTTGACGGCTTACCCGAGACTGCTCGAGAAGCTGCTGCTATGACAGCACAAGAACAGCAGGTACAAGGTTGGGTATTCACCCTTGATATGCCAAGTTACTCGCCTTTTATGACATATTCCACCCAGCGAGAACTGCGCCGCCAAATGTACATGGCTCGCAATACGGTGTGTACCCACGACAATGCAGAAAATAATTTGGACATCTGCAAGCGCCTTGTCAATCTGCGACGCGAGATAGCCCAACTTTTAGGCTACAAGACTTACGCTGATTACGTGCTGAGACGCCGCATGGCATCTAATAGTCGTAACGTCTACAAGCTGCTTGACAATCTCATTGAAGCCTACAAACCAACTGCTATCAAAGAAAAGGAGGAGTTAAAGAAACTCTTTTTGAAATACAAAGGCAATGGAGCGCAAGGAACTGTCTCTGACGATGAAGAAGATAAAGGAAAACTCAAGCCTTGGGACAGTGGATTCTACTCTCATAAGTTGCAGATGAAGAAATACAATCTCGACCAAGAGATGCTTCGTCCTTACTTTGAGTTGTCAAACGTCATCAAGGGTGTTTTCGGACTGGCTAACCGCCTATACGGCATTACGTTCCAAGAGAACAAGCAAATTCCCGTTTACCATCCCGACGTTAAAGCCTACGAGGTGTTCGACCAAGACGGTTCGTTCCTCGCCGTGTTCTATGCTGATTTCCATCCTCGAAAAGGCAAACAAGGCGGCGCATGGATGACAGAGTATCAAGGCCAATATATTGATAAGGACGGGAAAAACATTCGTCCTCACGTCTCGGTGGTAATGAATCTCACCAAGCCGACTGCCGACAAGCCCGCTCTTTTAACTTTAGGTGAGGTGGAGACTTTCCTCCACGAGTTTGGTCATTCCCTGCATGGAATGTTTGCCAACACCCGTTTTGAAAGTCTGAGTGGCACAAACGTTTGGTGGGACTTCGTGGAACTACCGTCACAATTTATGGAGAACTATGCCGTAGAGAAGGAGTTTCTGCAAACTTTCGCTTTCCACTACCAAACGGGTGAGCCCTTGCCAGATGAACTGATACGCCGTATTGTCAAAAGCCGCAACTTTATGGCAGCGACAGCTTGTTTACGTCAGGTATCGTTAGGGTTACTTGATATGGCGTACTACACAAAGAAAGATGCTTTCACTGATGATATTAAGACCTTCGAAAAGCAGGCTTGGCGCAAGGCTGTCCTCGGTGAACAACTAAAAGACACCTGCATGACAGTTCAGTTCTCACACATCATGGCTGGCGGTTATGCAGCAGGCTACTATAGTTACAAGTGGGCCGAAGTACTTGATGCCGATGCTTTTAGCGTATTCAAGCGTCGCGGTATCTTCGACCGCAAGACGGCACAAAGTTTTCGCGACAATATTCTAAGTCGCGGCGGAACAGAGCATCCCATGACATTGTATAAGCGTTTTCGCGGCGGAGAACCGACAATTGAGGCTCTGCTAAAGAGGAACGGTATCAAGAAAGCAATAAAAAGAGGTAAGAAATAGATAATGACAAGCGAAAAACAACGGAAGTTTGACCAACGCTATTTAGAGATGGCTCGCATCTGGGCACAAAACTCCTATTGCCAGCGACGGCAGGTCGGAGCTTTGGTAGTAAAGAACGGCATGATAATCAGCGACGGCTACAATGGAACACCAAGCGGTTTCGAAAATATCTGCGAGGACGAAACAGGTGTCACTAAGCCCTATGTATTACATGCCGAAGCTAACGCCATCACCAAATTAGCGCGTAGTAGCAACAACAGTGAAGGCGCTACCATTTACATCACAGCCTCACCTTGTATCGAATGTGCCAAACTCATCATCCAGTCAGGCATCAGACGTGTCGTTTACGGTGAGAAGTATCGCCTTATGGACGGAATTGAATTGCTGCAACGGGCAGGGATAGAAGTCGTATACTTGGGTAGCTAATTAAGAATTCTTTGACAATAGATAATTTTATGCCAAACAAAAGGAACAGCCGCTTCATGCCAATGGTTATGGCTCTTTGCGTAGTCATCGGTATTTTGATTGGAACCTTCTATGCCAATCACTTTGCAGGCAACAGATTGAGTATCATCAACTCCAGCAGTAACAAACTAAGTAACCTATTGCACATCATTGACGACCAATATGTAGACACCGTAAACGTCAACGACTTAGTAGAAAAAGCAATGCCACAGATATTAGCCGAGCTGGATCCACACTCTGTCTATATCTCGGCCAAGGATGTCGAGATAGCTAATGACGACCTGCGCGGCTCGTTCTCTGGTGTTGGCATTGAGTTCACCATCCGCCAAGACACACTCCACGTGCAACAGGTCATCGGAAACGGTCCTGCCGAGCGGGCAGGAGTCATTGCTGGCGACAAGATTGTAACTGTTGACGATAAGCCCTTTACAGGCAAGACACTGACTAATGAGGAGGCAATGCACCGCCTCAAAGGCCCCAAGGACACTAAGGTAAAGTTAGGCATCCTGCGTTATGGCGAGCAAAAGATTCGCCAGTTTGTCGTGACACGCGGCGAGATACCCACTAAGAGCGTCACCGCAACTTACATGCTTGATGAACATACGGGCTACATCCGCATCAAGAATTTCGGCGAGAACACTTATCCCGAATTGCTTATTGCCCTGGCTCAACTGTCTCAGCAAGGCTTCAACGGTCTTTGCATCGACCTGCGCGGCAATACGGGAGGCTATCTCCAGTCGGCCGTCCAGATAGCTAACGAATTCCTGCCCAAGAACTGTCTTATTGTCTACACCGAAGGTCGCAAGTCACCTCGTCAAGAATATCGTAGCGATGGGCGCGGTTCCTATCAGAAGCTGCCGCTCGTTATACTTATAGACGAAGGTTCCGCCTCCGCTTCTGAGATTCTGGCTGGCGCCATGCAAGACAACGACCGCGCCACCATTATCGGCCGCCGCTCCTTTGGCAAAGGACTGGTTCAGCAACCTATAGTCTTTGGCGACCAGTCTATGATTCGGCTTACTATCGCCCGCTATTACACCCCTTCTGGCCGTTGCATCCAGAAGCCCTACACTGCTGGCGACAACAAAGACTACGAGGAAGACCTGCTTACCCGCTACCAGCATGGTGAGTTCTTCTCTGAAGACAGCATCAAACACGAAGGCAAAGAGTATCACACCGTTAAGGGGCGCACCGTCTATGGCGGCGGAGGTATTACCCCCGATATTTTTGTCGCCGAGGACACCACCAATGTCACTTCTTACTATAAACAAGCATCCATGAGCGGACTGATTATCATGTTCGCCTATGCCTATACTGACGAGAATCGTCAAAAGCTGAGTCAATACTCCACCGTCAACGAACTTGCTACATATCTCAAGCGTCAAAACATTGTAGATAAGTTCGCGACCTATGCCGAGAAGAACGGACTGAAACGTCGCAACCTTATGATACAACGTTCCTACCGCCTATTAGAACGTTACATCATCAGCCGCATCATTTATAGCATGATGAAAGAGGAAGCGTGGATTCAGTATCTCAACCTTGACGACCCAGCCATCATAGAGACGTTGAAAGCACTACAAGATAAAAAGTAGAATATTGTCTATTTAAATCGGATGTCGCAAATAACCTGCTCGCCAACGTAGTCATTCAGCCGCTTCGTCAGTACCTGACGTTGCATTGACAAGTCACTGCGTAGTGCAGGGTTCGACAGCCGTACATACAACGTCTGATTATAGATATACGCATCCGTCGTATAGCGGGCTATTACAGGGCCCGCTATTTTTGGCCACGCCTCCACCAGCCGCTTCTGCAAGAGCGGAGTTTCCAGTCCCCGCTCATGCAACACCCGCAGTACCAAATCCTTTACCTGTTGTACGTCACGTTTAAACATCTGAGCACAAAGTTAAGAATATTTTCTGAAATAAACATAAATCGGGATAAATAAATGAGGAAATAGCAAAATAACTTGTATAGTTCCCAGGAAATTCGTACCTTTGCACCCTATTTTAGTACTTAACAAACCATAAACCTCATGATTCGTAACATGTTAATCTTGGCCGTAAGCCTTCTCATAGCAATTGCGGCACCAGCACAAAAACTAAAAGAAGATGCCTTTTTAGACCGTTACAACCGTCTGTTTAACCTCAGCGACCCCGATAGTGCCAACACCTTCTATGAACTCTCCGAGAAACTGCAAAAAATTGCACAGCAAAACGGAAACATGAGCAGGTATTATGCCATCCTGTCGAACGAGATAGTATACGAGGCAAACAACGGACGGCATACCAACGCCGTCAAAAAAGCGGATGCGCTGAGGGAAGCCATCAAGAGCACGAAAGGTAACAAGGCAGAATACTATAACTACGTATACAAAGCACTGGGCAGCATCTTCGAGCACCGAGGCAACAACCAGATGGCTGCGCAATACTATGAGGACGCACTTAACCACCTTGACCCCAAGCACAAGGGAGACATGACGGAGGACATGCACTCACTGTACGGTAACCTCTATGCAAGTCTGGCACGTGTCAATGTTGTCAATAATCCCGACGTAGCATGGCAATGGAACGAGCGGCTGAAAAAGGAGTTTGGAGACAATCCACATTTCATCAAGCCATATCTTACGCACAAGGCACAGATATACTTCTACAAAGGCGACTGGGACAACTTTCGAAAGACAAAGCAGAAATACGATGACTTCATCAAGAGCCCCCAAGCACCAAAATACATGTATGGGGAGAACAGACTGGAGCTGATCGAGGACATCGTCAACGGAGAAACCGACGAGGCTCTGCGCAAACTGGACTCGATGAACTCTTCTAACATCACTATGCAGGATGCTGCCATGCATATTCATGAAATCATGGGACGACAGGATCTGGCACTGAAAGACGCATACCAGCGAATACATTTGCAAGACTCGCTCAACAACCAAGTCATCCATGACAATATCAACGAGCTGAACGTCACGATGGGCATGAACAGACTGCAAGCTGAAACCGACCGCGAGCGAGAAATCTGGATGCTGGTGTTCATCGGACTGATGCTAATCGCTTTCGGCCTGTTGGCTTGGCGTTACGTCACCCGTAGCCGCTATCTGAAGTTTATCAAGAGCCAAAAGAAACAATTAGAGATAGCACTCGACAAGGCACAGGAGTCTGACCGCATGAAGACAACCTTCATCCAGCACATCAGCCATGAGATGCGCACACCACTGAACATCATCACAGGCTTCGTGAAGATTATAGCTGACCCCGACTACGAACTGAGCCAAGAGGAGCGATACGCCTCGCTAAAGGCAATAGACGAGAACACTGTAGCCATCGGCAACATCGTCAACAATCTACTGGAATTCTCTTTGGAAAACAGCAAAGAACGTTACCATCTCAACGACCGCATCAGCGTCATCGACTTCTGCCACTATATCATGCACATGGCGGAAGTGAGAAACAATACGGGTCTTGTAGAACTTCATCTTGACTACAACCTGCCAAAGGGCTTCATCTTAAAGAGTAACCGAGATGGTCTCGAGCACATTATCAGGCAGGTGTATGGTAACGCCCTAAAGTTCACCGACGAGGGACATATCACATTCTCCGTCAGCCAAGATGCCAAGAGTGGCAACGTGAACTTCGTCGTAACAGATACTGGTATAGGCATCCCCGAGGAACTCCATGAGAAAGTATTCGAGCAGTTCTACAAGATAGACACCTTCAAGCAAGGTCTTGGCATTGGTCTGCCCATGAGTCGCAAGATAGCCACCCACTTGAAAGGAACACTCTCTATCGACAAAACCTATCGCGACGGTGTGCGCATAACACTTTCCATCCCCAACAATTCATAAGGTTCGCCACGACTATCCTGCAATGGTTTTAGAAAGACGGACGCACGCTCCCTTAAAGTCACCATCGAGTATAGGCCTCAACAAAGACGAGGATAGGGCGCGAACGGAGTGAGGATAGTCCACACCATGAGTGTGCATACTCCGCACTATGAGTCCGGATAGTCCGCACCATGAGTGCGCATACTCCGCACTGTGAGTCCGGATAGTCCGCACTTAATACACAACATCTTCCAGAAACAGGGCTTTGGCGGGCATGGATTCGCCAGCCTGTGTACGGCGGCCGCCCTCTATCACTTGGCGGAATTCGTCAAGCGTCATCTTACCTCGTCCTACCTCTACCAGTGTTCCCACTACGGCACGTACCATGTTGCGCAGGAAACGGTTGGCCGTTATTCGGAAATACCACGACGTATCGGATAGTTTATGCCACTGGGCATGCGTCACATGACAAATAGTGGTTTTCACGTCGCTTCCAGCTTTGCAGAATGAGCCGAAGTCGTCGTACTCCATAAGGATGCGGCCAGCTTCGTTCATTAACTGATAGTTCAACTGGTAATGCAGTTCCAGCGAATATTGGCGTGAGAAAGGAGTTTTCTGCGTATGAACATAATAGTGGTAGGTACGCGAAACGGCAGAGAAGCGGGCATGAAGGTCGTTGCTAACCTGCTCTATGACATATACGCCAATATCTTGGGGCAAGAGTCCGTTGAGCTTGTGAGTTAAATCCTGCTCGCGCATGGGCAACTGCTCTATATCAAAGTGTGCCGCCATTCGTCGGGCATGAACTCCCGTATCTGTGCGACCCGCTCCCGTCACGCTGATTTTCTGGCGTAGCAACAGCGACAGACAACGCTCCAACTCGCTCTGCACGGTAATGCCATTGGGCTGAATCTGCCATCCGTGATAGCGCGTGCCATCGTAACTAAACCAAATGAAATAGCGCATTATCTTTTGCAGTTTAACGTTTAGTCCATTCTATCGCGATAGTCTTCATAAGTGAACTGGCGCAGCATCTTTAGCGTTCCGTCCTGACAAAGCATAGCTATAGAGGGATGGGTTATCCCATTAAAAGTGTTCGTCTTGACTGTGGTATAGTGTATCATGTCCTCAAAGACTATCTGTTCGCCTATCTGTAACTCGTGGTCAAAACGCCACAAGCCCATGAAATCGCCACTAAGACAACTGTTGCCGCCTAAACGGTAGTCATAGCTCGTCGCATTCTGAGCTTCGTCGATGTGCTCTGCTCCGCGAACTTCTGGGAAATAGGGCATCTCGAGACAATCGGGCATGTGACAAGTGAAACTAACATCAAGGATGGCTGTACGGATATTTTTATCTTCGACAATATCTACAATGCTGGCAACCAAAGTACCTGTTTGCCAAGCAAATGCGCTTCCTGGCTCAAATATAACTTTTAGGTTCGGATAACGGCGACGGAATTCCTGCATCAGATGTACAAGCCGCTCTACGTCATAATCGCTACGAGTCACCAGATGTCCGCCTCCGAAGTTAATCCACTCCAATTGGGGAAACCATTTGCTGAATTTCTCCTCGATATGTTGTAGGGTTCGCTCAAAGACGTCAGAACCACTCTCACAATGACAATGACAATGAAAGCCGCGAAGGTCGGACGGCAGTTGTGCTGGCAATTTATCAGCAGTGACGCCAAAACGGGTACCAGGAGCACAAGGATTATAAAGCAAGGTTCCTACTTCAGAATACTCTGGATTGACGCGCAATCCCAACGAACACTCCCTTGCCCTATGATGGAAACGCTCATATTGTGTCAAAGAGTTGAAAGTCAGGTGGCTCGAGCAACGCACAATGTCGTCGAACTCGTCGTCTTTATAGGCTGGCGAATAGGTATGCGCCCTTGCGCCAAACTCCTCCAATGCCAACCGTGCCTCGCTGAGGGAACTGGCTGTGGTACTATGAATATATTCGCGAAAAATGGGGAACGTCTTCCATAGGGCAAAGGCCTTGAAAGCTAAAATCCATTCGGAGTCCGTACGTTGCGCCACATCGCTGATTAACGACAGATTGCTCCTCAGCTTCTCCTCTTCTATAATATAAACAGGTGTATTCACAGGTGCAAAGGTACGAATAAGTGGGAGAAAGGCAAAATGAAATAAATAAAAAAGACGAAAAATTTGAAGAAAGTTGCTGTTATATGAAAATAAATGAGTATATTTGCAAGTGAAATTGCAATTTAGATATTTAACCTTTAAACAGTATATCGATATATGAACGACAACAAAATCATGAGCCGTGCAGCCGATAACATCCGTATTTTAGCTGCATCAATGGTTGAGAAAGCAAAATCTGGACACCCTGGTGGTGCTATGGGCGGTGCTGATTTCATTAACACCTTGTATTCAGAATTTTTGGTTTATGACCCCGAGAACCCTGCTTGGGAAGCCCGCGACCGTTTCTTCCTCGACCCAGGACACATGGCTCCGATGCTCTACAGCCAACTCTGTCTTATCGGTAAATTCACCCTTGAGGACTTGAAACAACTGCGCCAATGGGGTTCTGTAACTCCTGGACATCCAGAGCGCGAGATAGAGCGTGGCATAGAGAACACCTCTGGTCCGTTGGGACAGGGACATACCTTTGCCGTAGGTGCTGCTATTGCTGCTAAGTTCCTAAAAGCTCGCTTGGGTGATGTGATGGGACAGACGATTTATGCCTATATCTCTGACGGTGGTGTGCAAGAGGAGATTTCACAGGGTGCAGGCCGTATTGCTGGTAATTTGGGACTCGATAACTTGATTATGTTCTATGATGCTAATGACATCCAGCTGTCTACCACCACTGATGTCGTGACATGTGAGGACACAGCCAAGAAATATGAGGCATGGGGATGGTACGTACAAAAAATTGACGGACACGATATTGACCAGATTCGTGAGGCCATCAGAAATGCCCAGAAGGAGCAGTCTCGTCCGTCCCTCATCATTGGGCATTGCATCATGGGTAAGGGTGCTCGCAAGGCCGACAATAGTAGCTACGAAAAGAATTGCGCCACGCATGGTGCACCTCTGGGTGGCGATGCTTATATCAATACTATGAAAAACTTGGGTGCAGACCCAGAGAATCCTTTCCAGATATTCCCCGAAGTGGAGGAGTTGTATGCGCGCCGTCGTGAGGAATTGAAAAAGATTGTTGCACAGCGTAAGGCTGAGCAGGCGGAATGGGCTAAGAACAATCCCGATAAAGCACAGCAAATGGCAGAGTGGTTCTGCGGAAAAGCTCCGAAGATTGACTGGGCAAAGGTGGAACAAAAGGCTGGTGCTGCAACTCGCGGTGCAAGTGCTACCGTACTGAGCGTACTTGCCGAGCAAGTGCCCAATATGATTTGTGCCTCTGCAGACCTGTCGAACTCCGACAAGACTGACGGATTCCTCAAGAAAACGCACGACATTGTACGCGGTGACTTCTCTGGTGCTTTCTTCCAGGCTGGTGTTGCTGAGTTGACAATGGCTTGCTGCTGCATAGGTATGGCTCTGCATGGTGGTGTCATCCCTGCTTGCGGTACATTCTTTGTATTCTCTGACTATATGAAGCCCGCTGTCCGCATGGCAGCCTTGATGGAACTACCCGTCAAGTTTATCTGGACCCATGATGCTTTCCGTGTAGGTGAGGATGGTCCTACCCACGAACCAGTAGAGCAAGAAGCACAGATTCGACTGATGGAGAAGTTGAAGAACCATCACGGTAAGAACAGCCTACTTGTACTCCGTCCTGCCGATGCTGAAGAAACCACTGTTTGCTGGCGTATGGCTATGGAAAATACGGAAACACCGACAGCCCTTATCTTCTCACGCCAAAACATCGATATGTTGCCAGCGGGTAACGACTACACACAGGCAGCAAAAGGAGCTTATGTTGTGGCTGGGTCTGATGCCGACTACGACGTCATCTTGCTGGCCAGTGGTTCCGAGGTATCCACGCTTGAGGCTGGTGCCAAGCTGTTGCGTGAGGATGGTATCAAGGTGCGTGTTGTTAGCGTTCCTTCAGAAGGACTTTTCCGCTCTCAGTCGAAAGAATACCAAGAGAGCGTGTTGCCTGCTGACAAGAAGAAATTTGGCATGACGGCGGGTCTACCTGTCACACTCGAAGGACTTGTTGGCGCAAATGGTAGTGTATGGGGATTAGGAAGTTTCGGTTTCTCTGCTCCGTACAAGGTACTTGACGAGAAGTTAGGCTATACGGGCCAGAATGTTTACGAGCAGGTTAAAAAGCTTTTGGCCTAAGACATTGCGAAAGAAGAATCATTAAAAATATTAACATTCAATACTGAACAATTATGGAAGTAAAGACAGTTGGCGTGGCCTGCGACCACGCGGGTTATCCTCTCAAGAAGTATGTGCTCATGTATCTCGAGGAGCATGGTTATCAAGTAAAGGACTACGGCACATGGAGTGATGCCTCAGTTGACTATCCCGACTTCGCCCATGAACTGGCTCAAGGCATTGAGAACGGCGACGTCTATCCTGGTATCGCCATCTGTGGCAGCGGTGAAGGAATGGCTATCACACTGAACAAGCATGCAGGTATTCGTGCTGGTTTGGCTTGGTGTGCAGAGATTGCTCATATGACTCGTCAGCACAACGATGCCAACGTACTTGTGCTCCCTGGACGTTTCATTGACAATAACACTGCAGGTCAGATTATGGACGAGTTCTTTAAGACAACTTTTGAGGCTGGTCGTCATCAGAAGCGTGTTGAGAAGATTCCTGTCCAGGAATAAACAGCCCTACGGCACATACATAAAGAAATCCACAATCATTGCAATTGTGGATTTCTTGTTTAAGTCACTACCTTTAATTATTATCAGATTAGTTGTTATGTTACAAGTAAGGCATAACCATCAGTCCTTTTTCGGTTTCATTGCGTCTTTTACTACCAGTCCTGCCAGCATAAAACCAAAAATGGCCGTAATATGTGCCAGCGTTCCATTGATTTGTGCTTTAGACGAGCACCATTCATGATTCATCAGAGATGGGTCACCAGGACCGTGTGCTGACTTGGGACACATACACTGCTCCGTACCACACGTAGCATTGTGCCCAAGATTCTGTAATAGTTCGTCCGAGAATACACATTGGAACTTGCGCTTAGGAAAACGCTTTTGCTTCTTGAAACGATTACGCAAAGCCCGTGCCAAAGGGTCACCTTTCACTTTCCAAAACTCCGCTACTTGGATTTTCGTAGGGTCTTGTTTCAATGCAGCCCCCATTGATGAGAAAAGAACAGCCTTTGTCTGACAAGCCATCTCGATAAGCAATGCCTTGTCTTTCAAAGAGTCTATTGCATCAATGATATAGTCATAACCGTCAAGGGTAAAACTATCTGCCGTATCTTCCGAGAATATTTGCTGTATCGCTGTTATATTGGCAGAGGGATTGATTGAAAGCAGACGTTCTTTCAACGCTTCTACTTTCACCTGCCCGACAGTCTTTGTTGTTGCCATCAACTGTCGGTTAATATTTGTAATACATATACGGTCCGAGTCTACGATGGTCAAATGTCGAAAGCCTGTGCGCACGAGACTCTCTGCGCACCACGACCCAACACCTCCAACACCAAAAATGATAACTCGCCGTTGAGAGAAACCTTCCACTGCCGCATGTCCCAGCAGAAGTTCCGTCCTGCGAAATATCGCATTCTCTATTGCCATTCCTTATACCTTAGCGGCGCAATCGGTCAGAGTCACGCACTAATTTCTCGTCTGCCATAATAGCCTTACGAGCCATAACAATCAAAATCATGGAAATAAGAGGCAATGCCACAGACCAAGGGAATTGCAACTGATTGGCGTCTGGAGCAACCTGTTTGCTATAGACTATCAGTGCAAGGTACCAACCCAAATAGACGAAAAGGCTAATAGTGCACAACGTTGCCTGCAAACGACGGTTCTTATAAAGAAAAATTGTCAGCAAATTACAAGCAGCAGCTAAAATCAGCACGATATGTTGTCCCCATGAAAAGAAATGGTTGCCAAGCGTCACCAATGCAAGGATAACGGTCAGCAACAAATATAGGGTTTGTTTACGTTGCCACATAAATCAAATAATATAGAATATCTTAAAGGCGGTCGTCATCCTCTAAGGACTGTGCATCACGAGCGGGGTCACGCCAATATATCTTATCTTCAATGAACTCTTGCGTAGCCAGTAACGATGGTTTGGGAAGTTTCTCGTAATAGCGAGAAATCTCTATCTGCTCACGATTTTCAAACACTTCTTCAAGGGAATCGTTATAGGATGCAAACTCTGCTAACTTCTTGCTAAGGTCATCCTTTATCTGAGCACTGATTTGATTGGCGCGTTTAGAAAGGATTGCCACACTCTCATAAATGTTTCCTGTCTCCTTGCTGAGGTCCATTACGTTGCGAGTAACAGTGTTTACTGGTGCTTTTGATTTCTTGTAATCCATCTTGTATATTAAATTATTTGTTATTCCTATTTAATTACTACTATTCTACCCGAGTGAATTTCTTGCATTTATCAATGTACTCTTGGGCCAATTTAACATTGTCAGATTCTGGAAATTCATTGATAAAAGCATAACATTCATCCTCGGCGTCACGATAGCGATCTACTCTTTTCTCCTCTGAACTGTTTTTGGCAAGATTATATTTGCTTTTCATAATAAGCTCAGAAAACTGTTCACGTAGTTCACTATAAGGATAAGTCTTCAGCGCATTTTGTGCCGTTATGATACACGATTCATAGTTAGATTCTGTGCTGGAATTGATGTTACCGAAATAGCCGCCAAGATTATAATAAAGCTGTGCCGACAGCAATTCCTTCATAACAAGTTTATCTTGCAATTCAAAAAGTCGATTCTGAGCATCTTGGCGATAGTGGGAGTCGGGGTAATAGTCCAGAAAATTCTGATAGGCCGTAATAGCTCCTATCGTTGGGGTTTGGTCTAAACGTGGTTCTGGAGCACTTTCAAACAAAGACTCACCAATATTGAAACAGGCTTGTTCTGCAAAATAGCCCTTAGGATAATTAGTAAAATATTTCTTGAAAGTAACACTGGCTGATTCGTAGTCTCTGTTGTTGTATAACGCTATTCCCAACATATAAAGACTCTCTTGGGCATTTTGTCGTCCTTTCTGAGAAGTCACAACATCCTCAAGCAACGTTACGGCCTGCTGATATTTACCTAATGCAAAGTATTGCTTGGCTGCCTCATATTTATAACTCACATCGCGTGACTTATAAAGACGGTTAAACTCATTGGCGCATCCTGTAAAGAGTAAAGCCGTAAGGAAGATTATTATAATAGTTTTCTTCATGCCTATTGCGAATTTGACGTGCAAAATTACGCATTTCCATTGAGAAAAACAAGGTTTTTTGATAAAAATTAGGAATAATCATCGGTTATTATGAATTATTTCGTAATTTTGCGTCCCAATGGACTATATTCTAACCTCCAAATACCAGCCTACAGGTGACCAGCCCGAAGCAATTCGTCAATTGACGGATGGACTACTTCGCGGCGACAAAGCTCAAGTTTTATTAGGCGTAACAGGCTCTGGTAAAACCTTTACCATAGCTAATGTGATAGCCAATATCAATAAGCCAACACTTATTTTGTCACACAACAAAACGTTGGCGGCTCAGTTGTATGAGGAAATGCGCGGTTTCTTTCCGCAAAATGCTGTTGAATATTATGTCAGTTATTATGACTACTACCAGCCAGAGGCCTATCTGCCCTCCTCAGATACCTACATAGAGAAAGACTTGGCTATCAACGAAGAAATTGACCGACTTCGACTAAAAGCAGTAAGTTCTTTGATGTCAGGAAGAAAAGACGTAGTCGTTGTATCTTCAGTTTCATGTATTTACGGTATGGGCAGTCCAATGGCTCTCAACGAGAATATCATTGAGATACATCGTGGACAAATCTTAGAGCGCAACACATTGTTAAGAAAATTAGTCACTGCTCTCTATGTCCGTAACGACGTAGAGCTAAAGCGTGGTAATTTCCGTGTAAAGGGCGATACCATTGATGTGGCTATGGCTTATAATGAAGTGGTTTTGCGTATTACTTTCTGGGATGATGAGATAGACAGCATCGAAGAGCTGGACTGCGTAACGATGCAGCATATTTCCACATTTGACGACTATAAACTATACCCTGCCAACCTTTTTATGACCACGCAGGAACAGACGAACATTGCTATCCGTAATATTCAAGATGACTTGGTAAAGCAAATAGCATTCTTCGAGGAATTAGGCGACCCCATCAAGGCACAGCGCATTAAGGAACGTGTGGAATATGATATGGAGATGATTAAGGAATTAGGTCACTGCTCTGGTATTGAGAACTATTCTCGCTATTTTGATGGCAGACAAGCGGGTGAACGTCCCTATTGTCTGTTAGATTTCTTCCCTGACGATTTTCTGTTAGTAATAGACGAAAGTCATGTTTCTGTTCCGCAGATTGGCGCTATGTATGGCGGTGACCGTGCTCGCAAAACTAATCTGGTAGAATATGGTTTTCGCCTACCTGCTGCTTTCGATAATCGTCCGTTAACCTTTGATGAATTCAAACAGATGACTCATCAAGTCATCTATGTTTCAGCAACTCCCGCTGACTATGAATTACAAGAGAGTGAAGGCGTTGTGGTAGAACAAGTTATTCGTCCTACAGGATTGTTAGACCCAGAGATAGAGGTGCGGCCGACGGAAAATCAAATAGACGACCTCATGGAGGAGATACAACAGCGCATAGAAAGAAAAGAGCGCGTGTTGGTGACTACACTGACCAAACGAATGGCAGAAGAATTGTCGGAATACCTGCTGAACCACAATATCCAAACCGCATATATTCATAGCGACGTAACAACACTGGAACGCGTGAAGATATTGGAGAATCTGCGCAACGGCACTTACGATGTTTTGGTAGGTGTCAATCTACTGAGAGAGGGATTAGATTTGCCCGAAGTGTCGTTAGTGGCTATATTGGATGCGGACAAAGAAGGATTCTTGCGCTCACACCGTAGTCTGACACAGACAGCTGGACGTGCTGCCCGTAACGTTAATGGCAAGGTTATCATGTATGCTGATAGCAGCACTGCTTCTATGCAACTGACCATCAACGAAACGCAACGCCGACGCATCAAACAATTGAAATATAACGAGGAGCACGGTATCACTCCAACACAAATCAAGAAGGCACTCACAGTCTCATTAGTCAGTGGTGACTCCAGTGATGCCAAAGAGTTGCAACGTTCCACTTATACAATTCAACCAACTACAGAAGTTGCAGCTTTTGCTGCTGACCCCATCATTGAGCGCATGACGCGTCCACAATTGGAAAAGAGTATAGAGGAGACAACTCGTCTAATGAAAGCCGCTGCAAAGAAACTGGACTTCTTACAGGCCGCTCAGTATCGTGATGAGATAATCCGCCTACAAAAAGAATTGGAACTAAAGTAAAAACAAATAGCTGCAAAACGTTAAAAAACACCAAGGTGAAGCGAATTATCAGGTGTCACCTACCTATTATCAATTAAAAGTTGTAACTTTGCAAGCCATATAATAATTGTGCGTATGAAGAAATTATTGATATTACTAATGGGTCTATTGCCTCTATATGCTTGGGCACAGGACAACACGTGGGAAAAGCCAGAGGAGGAAGAAGACGAGAAAGCGGAAACCGTCCTAAAAGTAAATCCTGATGCCAAATATTTGAAAGGAGCTGTCACAGAGGTTGATGGAAACGTAATATTTACCACTACCATTGAAGCTCCAGGTAAGTCGGCTGACCAAATCTATGACATCGTGAAGAAATACATGCTAAAGATGACGCACGAGAAGAACCAGATTGCCAGCCAGATTGCTAAAGAGGATTCTGTAAACCATGTTATTGCTGGCACTTATGATGAGTGGCTCGTATTCAAAAGCAATAGTATTATGTTGGACCGCACCAAATTGCAATATGTTTTGTTAGCAAACTGTTACGATGGCAAGGCCAACATCAGCATTAGCCGCATACGCTACATTTACGGAGAAGGCAGAAACCAACAACGCTATAAGGCTGAAGAATGGATTAGCGACAAGCATGCCGTCAACAAGAAGAATACGCGCCTGCTACCCCTGTCTGGAAAGTTCCGCCGCAAGACCATTGACCGTAAGGATTTTCTTTTTAATAAATTCGAGACGCTGCTAAAATGAATATCAAAGTAATACGCAACTGGCTGAATATTATTTTTATGTTAGGAGCCATCGTGGGACTCTGCTTTTACTTTTTCAGCAGTCGTGAGACTGGCATATACATCATTCTTTGCTCAATGGTGGTAAAGTTCTGCGAGTCTGCTCTGCGAATGATGAACATTGAAGGCCGCGACTAATTCATGACGAGAATACTCTCCATCATATTGTTTGCGCTTTGCACCGTTATGACTGTGCAAGCGCAAATCGTAACCGATGCTGATGGCAATGTGGTGCAAAATCCTAACGATTTGCTAAATAGGAATTTCAACCCCAATAATCGTGACTCCTTGAACAGCGACAAAGAGGTTCCCAAAGGTGTATGGGCTTGGACAGTAGACCGTCGTTTTGGTGACATCACCCCTACTCCATTAGACACGATGCCACACCTTTTTCAAAACAGCATCTATGCTACTGGCCGCTATGGTGAATATAATACCATCGGCAACAACTATGCGGCTCGTCAAAGCCGAATCTTCATTGACCGCAAACCTACCAGCCAGTTCTTTTTCACGGATGCTTATAGTTTTTCCATCAAAGAGCCAGACGAGTTCCATTTCCTAAACACTTTGTCACCTTTCACCAATATCAGTTATGACGATTGTGGCGACAAGCAGAACGGTGAGGACCACATTGGAGCAAAGTTTGCAGTCAATGCCAACAAGCGTTTGGGTATGGGCTTTGATTTGAATTATCAGTATGCACGCGGCTATTATCAGAATCAGAACGTTTCACATTTCCGCGCTTCGCTCTTTGCATCTTATCGTGGCGACCGTTACCAGATGCACTTTCTCACTTCGTTCTACCAGCATAAGGCCAATGAAAACGGCGGCATTACCAACGACAACTATATCATTCATCCAGAAATGGAGGCTACCCAGTATAGTGAAGATGAAATTCCCACCGTCCTCTCCAGCAACTGGAATCGAAATAAATCGCAACATGTGTTTCTAACGCATCGTTACAACATTGGTTTTTATCGTAAGGTGAAGATGACGGACGAGGAAATTAAAGCTCGCCAATTTGCCGCCGCATCAGCAAAGCAGAAAAAGCAACGAGAGGGCGAAGACGAAACTGACGGCACTTCAAAAACAGTTCCTCAAGGTAGAAACGGAGCCCCAGTTGTCGGCAACGCTCCACAGGGTCGTCCCAAAGATGCCGTCATCATGGGTGACGAGCCCGTACAGCAAGAGAATATCCAAAAAGAAGATACCACGCGTATCAAGGTCGAGGATAAAGCCATGATGGACAGCCTGCTGACTGCAAAAGCTCAACAAGATAGTTTGGATGCCACTATGAAGCGTGAGTACGTCCCTGTCACCAGTTTCATTCATACTTTGGACTTTAACAACTACAATCATATCTACCAGTCGTACTATACTCCCGCAGACTATTATGCCAATACATACTATGATTTAAACTATGGAGGAGGCTATGGAGGGGATAACATGTACGACGAACATCGATATACTAGCATCAAGAACACGGTGGCATTGGCTCTGCTGGAAGGGTTTAACAAGTATATGAAGGCTGGTCTGAAAGTTTTTGCCAGTTACGAGTATCGCCGCTTCGCCATACCCGAACTGCTTGCAGGTGAAACGGCTTACTATTTGGGACGCTATACCAGTCATTGCACCAACGTCGGAGGCCAGATAGCCAAGACACAAGGCGACACCTTTCATTTCAATGCTGGAGCAGAGATTGGAGTAACGGGTATGGACCAAGGCAAACTGGATTTGGACTTTTCGACTGACTTCAATTTCCCCTTGTTAGGCGATACCATTCGTTTGGCAGCCAAGGCTGCTTTCAACCGCAATGTTCCTGCTTATCTGATGAACACCTTCCACTCGAAGCACCTGTGGTGGGATAATAGTCTGAATGCAGAAACACGCACCCACATAGAAGGTATTTTTGCTTACGACAAGACAGACACCCGCCTACGAGTAGCCATTGACGAAATACAGAACTACACTTATTTCGGCATGAGCTACACGACAACTAATACTGGCCGCGAACAACTGACGGGCGGAGTATATCAAGAAGCAACCAACATCAATGTGCTGACCCTGCAATTGTGGCAGAATATACGCTGGGGCATCCTAAACTGGGAGAACGTCGTGACGTATCAGAATTCAAGTATGCCCAGTGCATTGCCGTTGCCTGCACTTAATGTATTTTCTAATCTTTACCTCAAGTTTAAAATAGCACGTGTGCTCGCAGTAGAGTTAGGTGGCTCTATGACGTGGTTCTCCAAATACGAAGCTCCCGACTATCTGCCACAAATCAGCCAGTTCGCCGTTCAGAAGAATAATGAGTCGAAAGTGGAACTGGGCGGTTATCCATTCTTCGACGTTTATGCCAATATGCACTTAAAGCGAGCCCGTTTCTTTGTGGCCATGAGCCACGTTAATGTTGGTTCGGGGTCGAAGATGTATTTCCTAACGCCCCACTACCCAACGAACACCAGCATATTCCGCTTTGGTATCTCATGGAATTTCTACAACTAAGTGAGGTAAGACAACACAACAACCAAGACAAGCACAAAATGGATAAAAAGACGAATGATATTATACTAAAGAATGTAGCCATTCTTTCGCGCCACACAAAGGTAGAAGATAGCATGATGCCCGAAGGGTCTGCCCCACTGCCTTCCGTAGAGAGTGTTCGCAAAATTGTAGCACTGGTGAAGTGTATCATCTTTAGCGACTACTTTTATCAGCGCCAGCCACAGGAGGAGATACGCTCCTTTTACATTGGCGTGAAGATGGAAGACCTCTACAAAGAATTGGTAGAACAGATTGCTCGCGGCCTGTTGTTTTGCAGTTGCATGAGTGAGGAGGAGGCACACGTGAAAGCCAAAGACCTTGCATTGCAATTCATTGACCAATTGCCAGAGTTAAAACGTATGCTCTATACCGACATTCAAGCCATGTTCGACAATGACCCAGCAGTCGAAACCTACGGCGAAGTCATCTTTAGCTATCCTGTAGTCAATGCCATGACCCACTACCGCATTGCGCACACTCTTTTTTTGATGGAGATTCCAGTCATACCGCGCATCATCACTGAGCAGGCTCACTCAAAGACTGGTATTGACATTCACCCAGGGGCTACCATCGGCGAATACTTTGCCATTGATCATGGAACAGGCGTCGTAATAGGCGAAACCTGCATCATTGGCAATCACGTAACTTTGTATCAAGGCGTCACCTTAGGAGCCAAAAGTTTCAAATACGACGAGAATGGCAATATGCTCAATGTGCCCCGCCACCCTATTATCGAAGACCATGTAACCATTTACTCCAACGCTTCCATACTAGGCCGTATCACCATAGGCCATCACAGTGTCATTGGCGGTAACATTTGGGTCACACAAGATGTACAGCCCTACTCACGCATCCAGCAGTCAAAAGCTGTAGACACTTCCTTCGATGGTGGTCTCGGAATCTGAACAAATACCATTTAGGCAGGCAGGAGCATAACAGCTATTGGGATTATGCTCTGCGTCAAGTGTTTCGCTATCCGTTCTAACTGAAACCGCTGTCGTATCTTATCTTAAACTTAAAAAGTAAAAACCCCTGCAAGAAAAGAATCTATGACAGGGGTTTCATAATGAAAGGAGGAGTGGTACCTCCAGGAATCGAACCGGGGACACACGGATTT